>JAZNEE010000027.1:0-4916 GCA_045588405.1 Acutalibacteraceae bacterium | reverse complement strand
GGCTTTGGCAAGGAGTTTTTTGAATTTTTGTTCAAAAACCGTCCCGCTAAAAGATACCGTTTGGAAATCGAACCCGAAAATGAAACGGCCGTTGCGCTGTATAAAGCCAAAGGCTTCGACTTTTTCGAATATGGTCAAATGGTTAAGGAATGAAAGATGTAAAAAGCAACCCGATGGAAGTCCATCGGGTTGCTTTTTTTTTATTTGGTTATCTCAACTCTAAAAAATATTTTTCCACATCGCCGTTGTAGTTTTTATAATAGCAAATCCCTTTTTCAGAGTCATAGCAGGTGGTGTAGGTGGTGAATTCAAGCGCGCCACTATCGGTGACTGTGAGCCCTTTGGGCTGAAAACAGGAGTCGAGCACCTTGAAAAACGTTTTTTCCTTTGCTTGCTCGGGCAAAATGTTGTGCTTATAATAGGCGGCTCTCACAAAACGCGAGGATGATGAAAGGTCGCCCGGCAACCCCAAAGCACCCATTCCAAAACTGTGGTTATAAAGCGGTATTTCTTTTGAAAATCGGTTTTCGGCAGGCTTTTTTGACAACGACATATAGTTGTTCAAATTATAAAGCTGAAACAAAAAAGGCGGACTGTTGGTAAGCACACCCACGGCATTTTTATAAACTTGAAGACCACCAATTGTTTGCTCGACAACAATGCAGGTCTCTTTGTCGGCAATTATCCAATGAAGCGGTGTTGTGGGCAACGTGGCACTAAAATCTCTTGCTTCAAGATTTATGTTTTGGAGTTTCACTTCTGCTTCGGCAACGTTTTCACAAAGCCCTAAAATATAGGGGATAAATTCGAAAGGAGCAAGGTTGGCTTTTGATGGGTTAGGCTTAAAATAAACAGCCTCGGGGAATCGTAAGCCTGCCATAAACACACCTTTTTCGTTAATGCCGTCGAACAAAAGCGGATAACCGTCAACTTCGAGTGCAACCCCTAAAATGGCATATTTTGTTTTAAAACCAAAGTCAAAACCGCGTTCGATGGTGGTGACTTTTTGCCCATATTCTTGGTCGACGTCCAACGTTCGTCCGCAATAAAACCCAGTTATATTCATCGTCAAGGCAGTGCACATAAAAATCCCCCTTTGCCGTTATTTTAAGCAAAAGGGGATTTATTATTCAAACTGTTTGTTTTTCTGCCTTGGATTCGGCTTGCTTTAATTTGTAAATTTCCTCAACCGCAAACGAAAGCTTTGTGACAACGTTTTGCTTTTCGGGATAGCAGTAGAACGAGTCCTTTTCGGTCGAAATGTCGATGCAGTCCTCGGGTCTTAAATAGCAGTAATCATACTCAACGTGAACGCCATACATTCCAAGCGGTTTTCTTTGCACAAGGTAATCTTCACCGCGGTAGTTACCCTTCAAAACAAAGCCGTTTTCGGGGTCGTGGGTTAAGGTGGCTGTTCCCAAATGTTCAAACTTCATACACATTGGCAACGAATAAACGTCAACCGTGTCCTCGAAATTATATTCTCCGTTTTCAATTTGTTTGCGAACCTCACTTCGTTCCCATTCAAACCAATCGGGAATGTGTGAAAACTCGGTTTCACCGCTGTTGGCTGTGAGCGTACCGTCGGAGTTCATTGTCCAACGCTTGCCACATTCCGTGCAATAAATTTCGGCACCTTTTGACGCCATGACGTGTTCCTTTTTGCAGGCGGGACACTGATAAAGCACCTTGTGAAGACCCTCGGCTCTAAACGGTTCGTCGATAACAATGCCCTGTTCCTTTTGCCACTTATATTCGTCATACTGCATGGCGTTTTTAACAGCTTCGTTGATTTCGTCCACCGTCATTCTTTCAACGTCTTCAGCCGATAAAATCTGTTGGATGGTGGTATAAAGCGGAACCTTGCGCTCACGTCTAAAGTTCCAAAAAGGAGTTCTGAGATAATTGCCGTGGTGCAAAAGCACAACAACGGGCACCTTGTTGGATTTTATAAGCTTGCCCAAGGCATCGGGCAAAATCGCGGTGGTGCCAATGGGGGTGTATCGAGCCTCGGGATACATGCAAAGCACGTCACCACGCTTTAAAACCTTGCGAATAGCCTTGATAAGATGCAAATCGCTTGTGAATTTTCGTTTGCAGATACAACCGATAATTTCCATAAGCCACGGACGTCTATAATATCCGTCAACCGTTGCAACGTTGTTAATTCTGTGGGGGTAGGTTGCGATTGAACAAAGCTCAAAATCAATAAAATAATGGTGATTCGAAAGAAGAATGTAAGGAGGCTTTAGCCCTTCCATATTCTTCTTTTCAATTTTATAATCAACCTTCCACAGAAGTATTTTACTTATAATATATATCAACCAAGTGAAAATTCTTGGCTGGCGAATGGGATATTTTGCTGTGTTATAATATTTTTTCTTTTTATAATTAACGTCCATTTTAATTTACACCTCATTCAAACTCCAAAATTAGTATAATATAATTTTTTGATATTTACAAGATTTTTATTTCAGTTAAAATTTTAAACAATTAAAAAGGCATCACTATTGAAAATGAGAATTTAAAATGATATAGTTAATGATGTAGGGAAGGAATTTATCCTTTCCGTAAAACAATCGGAATGCACAAAAGTGTTTCCACAAAAGCTTTGAAATTCAAATACAAAGAGGTAAAAATATGATTTTCAACGGTTTTCAAAAACTGACTCTGCTTGATTTTCCCGGCAAAACCGCGTGTACTATGTTTTTGGCAGGGTGCAATTTCCGTTGCCCGTTTTGTCACAATGCATCATTGGTGACACATATCGAAAACTATGAAACGTATACAGAAGATGAAGTGTTGAGTTTTCTTAAAAAAAGACAAGGCTTATTAGACGGCGTTTGCGTTACCGGTGGTGAACCGCTTTTGCAAAAGGGAATAGGCGAGTTTTTAGAAAAGGTAAAGGCTTTGGGCTACTCCGTAAAGCTTGATACAAACGGCAGTAACCCAAAAATGCTCAAAGAACTTGTGAAAAACGGTCTTGTAGATTATGTCGCCATGGACGTTAAAGGTTCTTTGAAAAACTATCCTCGCTGTGTAGGACTTGAGGGTTTTGACACAAAAGATATAGAGGAAAGCATTGATTATCTTTTGTCGGATGCCGTCGATTACGAGTTCAGAACAACGGTTGTAGCCGAATTGCACGATACACAAGATATAGTGGCTTTGGCAAAGCGTATAAAGGGTGCAAAAAGGTACTTTTTGCAACAATTTGTCGATTCGGGAGACCTTATTGGTGAAAGCTTGAGTGCTGTGTCTGAGGCCAATATGGCAGAAATGTGCAAAGAAGCGTCAAAATTTGTCGAAAGTGCCAAAATTCGCGGAATTTGAGAAAAAACACAAGATATTGGAAAAAAGGTGTTGACAAAACACAATATATTCCATATAATTAAGCACGTACGGACTAAATAACCGCAAGATATTGTGTTTGCGGTTGAAATTCGAAATTTTTGAGGAGGATATGGAATGTATAATGTAATCAAACGTGACGGAAAAATAGCTTCTTTTGATTTATCCAAAATCAGCGGTGCTATCAAACAGGCTTTCGAGGCTTGCAACAAACAGTATAACGACGATATTATCGACTTTTTGGCATTAAAGGTTACCGCAGCTTTCGAGCCCAAGGTAGAGGACCAGGCCATTACTGTTGAAAATATTCAGGATAGCGTTGAGTCGGTTCTTATTAAGGCTGGTTATGACGATGTTGCCAAGGCATACATTATCTACCGTCGTCAGAGAGAAAAAATCAGAAACCTCACCGCAACAATGGTAGACTACAAGGCAATCATTGACAACTATCTTAACGTTAACGACTGGCGCGTTAAGGAAAACTCCACCGTTACCTATTCGGTTGGTGGTCTTATCCTTTCCAACTCGGGTGCCGTTACCGCTAACTATTGGCTTTCCTAAATTTATGATGACGAAATCGGCAACGCTCATAGAAATGCCGATATCCATATTCACGACCTTTCAATGCTCACCGGCTACTGTGCAGGTTGGTCTTTAAAACAGCTTATCCAGGAAGGTCTTGGCGGTGTTTCGGGCAAGATTACTTCGGCTCCCGCAAAGCATCTTTCTTCGCTTTGCAACCAGATGGTAAACTTCCTTGGAATCATGCAGAACGAATGGGCAGGTGCTCAGGCTTTCTCGTCATTTGATACCTATTTGGCTCCGTTTGTTAAGGTGGACAACCTTTCTTACACCCAGGTTAAAAAATGCATCGAGTCCTTCATTTATGGCGTAAATACTCCTTCTCGTTGGGGTACTCAGTCACCCTTCACCAACATCACTCTTGACTGGGTTGTTCCTAACGACCTTGCCGAGCTTAACTGTATCATCGGCGGCAAAGAAGCAGACTTTAAATACAAAGACTGCCAGAAGGAAATGGATATGGTCAACAAGGCATTCATCGAGATTATGATCGAAGGCGATGCCAACGGCCGTGGCTTCCAGTATCCTATCCCCACATATTCTATTACCCGCAACTTCGACTGGTTAGACACCGAAAACAACCGCTTGTTGTTTGAAATGACCTCGAAATACGGTACTCCTTATTTCTCAAACTACATCAACAGTGATATGGAACCTTCTGACGTTCGTTCTATGTGCTGCAGACTCCGTCTTGACCTTCGTGAGCTTCGCAAGAAGTCGGGTGGCTTCTTCGGAAGCGGTGAGTCCACCGGATCTATCGGTGTTGTAACCATCAATATGCCCAGAATTGCATACCTTGCATCCGACGAGGCAGACTTCTACAGACGCTTAGACAGACTTATGGACATCTCTGCTCGTTCGCTTAAGATTAAGCGTGATGTTATTACCCGTCTGCTGGCAGAGGGGCTGTACCCCTACACCAAGAGATACCTTGGTACCTTCGCAAATCACTTCTCCACCATCGGTCTTGTTGGTATGAATGA
>JAZNEE010000026.1:0-4911 GCA_045588405.1 Acutalibacteraceae bacterium | reverse complement strand
AAATGAGATTGCCTTGCGGAACATAAGCAAAAAGTTTACGGGTAGAAGCATTTATAGGGGTTTCACAAGCATCTGACGTTACGGAAAGACTTCCTTTATCACTTTCAAACAGACCTAATAGCAGACGGAATAGTGTGCTTTTTCCGGTGCCCGAAAGACCGGTTACCGCAACGCAAGAGCCTTTTTTAACTTCAAAACTGCTGTCTTTGATAATCTGTTTTTCTTTATTGTAGCCGAATGAAAGATTCTCAGCCTTTATAGAGATCATATCAGAATAAAGTTTGACGTCATCTAAAGCACTATCAATTGTTTCATCGGGGAGATTCTCAAGTTCCATCAAACGTTCGGCAGATGCAACGGTGCTGTAAAATGAGGTTAAAATTCCCGAAGCGTTATACAAAGGCGCTCTGATTTGTGAAACTATTTGCAAAAACGCCATCAGTGTACCGTAGTCCATTATACCATTGCCCGAAGCGATGCTCAAAGCACCCCAACAAAGCGTTGCATAATAACCAACTGTGAAAATAATAAAAAGTCCGCCATTTGCTACGTTGTGTAAATGGTTGCGTAGGATTTTGCTCTTATAAAGCTTTTGCATGATTTTGTCAAGTCGGGATGACAAAGGCAAACGATTGGAAAAGCTTTTGATAACAACTATGTTTTCAACGCATTCTTGTGTTAGGCTTTGCACTTCGCCGGTTTCTTTACGAACTCTTTTGTGCAGACGTTTGTAAAACGGGCTTATAAGCGCCGCACCAAAAATAGTAACCAAACCAATGAGGATTACAACCAATGCGAAACTTTTGCTAATGGCGGCAATAACAATGATTCCGCCAATGATTTTTGTGAGTATCGAAAGAATGTTGGGAATAAGTCCCGAAACACCCGATACAACAATATCAACATCATTTATGAATCGGTTGATAATTTCACCCGAGTGAAAACTACTGGTGGATTTGTATTGTTTGGTGGTCACCGCTTGAAACAAACGGTGACGAAGATGCTTTTCAAGCTTTCCGCTAATACTTACCTTCAAATGACTGTCCAAGAGCGAAAAGGCAAGTTGGGCAAGCAACACAACCAACAGAACGGCAGCCCAACTGAAAATACCGGCAGTTATGTTATCAGAGGCAAGCGTACCGGCAGCGATGTTTATTATCTTTCTTGAAATAAGCGCAAGGAAGATAAAACTTGATGACGATAACATTCCCGTAAGGCTTAAAACGATTATTTTAAACAACTGATGGCGGCTAAGGTCCATTAACCAAAAAAGTGCTTTTTTTGATTTCATTTTTTGCCTCCAAATATTTTTCGCAAACGTCTATGAACTGCAAAAACATAACGTCTCAAAGGAATACAAAGGCACCACAAAAACGAATAAACTTTGTAAAAAAGATTGTTACATGAAACAGGTTTGCCTTTATGCGTAAAGCTTTTGGTAACGCAAAGCACCGCGCTTTTCGGCACGCCGTATTCGATTTCATATTGGTGGTCGCCACACATATCGTAGGTGTCTTTATGTACCTTGATAATCCTATGAAGCACGTGCTGTCCGTTTTCACGCAGATACATTGGTATCTGACCTCTTTTTAAAGTCAACGGGTCACATTTTGTGAGAACAACCGTATCTCTTAAATTATAAAAGGTGGGTTGCATGCTTTGACCTGTGACGGTAAAGGTGACGTCGGTGCCGTCGTTTATAAGTCCCAAAAGAAGCGGAGAAAGCTCTTTCATTGGGACCTTTCTTGGCTGATTACTCATTTGAGAAGTCCTGCTTCGGTGAGCTTTTCGATAAATGCTTCGATATCAGCTGTGGCGGTTGCTTCATCGATGTCATATTCATTAAGCATTGCTTCAAGCAACTGGTCTTTGGTTATTTCGTTTTCAAGCTGTGACCAAAGAAATGCACCGGTTTCGTTGAGCGAAATAATAGAACGGAAGGATACAGTGTTGGTGCCGAGCGGTACAACAACAAAGGTGTCGGCAATGTTTTTTAAGATAAAACCTTCAACTATTTTCATAAAACTTACTCCTTAATCAATGTTATAGAGGAATTTATAAATGTACCTGGTTGCTTCGTTGAGATCGTATTTCCAAACCCAAGCACCTCTGGTGTCAGAGAATATTTTACCTTCAGCAACAACTTCTTTGTTTGGTATGGTTTCACTTTTAAGTGAAAGTGAACCGCCTGCAAGTAAGGGTGCAAATTTGAAAATTTTATCATAACTCAAAGAGGTTTCAATGTTTTTCAAAACCTCTTTAAGAAGTCCAGGATATTTTGAAATAGGAATGTTTTTTGCTTTTTCAAACAAACAGTTAAGAACCTTTTGCTGACGCTTTGATCTTATACTGTCGTTATCGATTTTTCGGATTCTCGAATAGGTCATAGCCTGACCGCCGTCAAGTTCAACCTCGCCAGCGTTAGCATCGTGTTTAACGCCAAAGCCCTCGAGATCGGCAAGTTGATTAAGCTGTTTGCGCTCGGCTTCGGTGATTTTGATTTTGATACCGCTGCCTTCAGCTTCACAAACCAGGTCAATAACTCTCCAAAGCTGGTGCAGACTTACTGCAACGTAGTCGGTGATGTTGAGGTTGAAGTTAGAGTTTATGGTTTTGATGGCACATTCTGCGCCACCGACCGAATAAGCAGCGTTTATTTTGCGCATCTTACTGTTGCCTTTGTTTTCGACCTCAACCCAGCTGTCACGCAAAACAGAAACCATTTTAACCGTATTTTTCTCTTGATCAATCGAAAGAATTATAATCGTGTCAGCGCGACCTGTCAAGGGGTCCTTGCGGTTTTCAACATTCTTGCTTCGCGAGTCAAGTCCGAAAAGGGCGATATTGATAACCTCTTTAGGCAGTTTTTGCGCTTGCTCGTTAATACCAAGTTCACTTTCGTTTTTGGTAATGTTTTGGTATGTTCCACCACCCGTATAGTAGGCAAGAACACCCATAACAAAAGTGCTGAACAGACTTATGACAAGTACAATGCTGACCAAGATGTTAAAAATAGCAATACGGTTTTTTAGTTTTTTCTGGTTCTTGAATGATAAGGGGCCACGCGCTGATTTTTGGTATCTCGATTCTCTTCGAATCGGCATTTCTTCTTCACCTACAATTAAAAACGCTTCATTTAGCGGCACGTTATCAGTCATGGGTGTGTCGTTACTGTTAGAGTATATTATATCTTCGGAAAACACATCCGAACCATTTTTGTTTGCAGTTGGCTCGTCGTTGTCAGCGGTAAATCTCAATGGCTTGCTGCCGGGAGTTGAACTGCTGATGTCTTCGAATTCATCGCGAAAGTTCATTACTAAAAATCTCCAGTTTTTTAAAAAATTATATCGTAAACCTAAATTTTGTTTGTGAATTGTTTGTTAACTTAGTTTTTCTCATCTTATAAGTATCATTCCAAAAATACAATTCCGATTTTAGGAAACACCATCACTTTTGGTCTTGATTCATAAAAGTCTTTTGCAAATCGCGGCTTTCGGCCAAAACTGTGGTGTAGATGCTACGAATATAACTGCCGTGTTCTCCGCCTTTAGTTTCCACCATTCTAAGAATCTCTTGCTCTCTGTCATTGCAAAAAACAGGTAAATTATCTTGTGCCTTAATTTTCGCAATTTCTAACGAGCAATCCATTCGTTCTTTAAGCAAAGCAACAAGTTTTTCATCAATTAAGTCTATCTTTTCTCTGGCGTCTTTAAGTGTCATAGTTTGTGTACCTCGGCTAAAAGGTCAAGCAATGCAAGGCAAACAGCTGCTTCGACGGCAGGTAACGCACGTGGAACTATGCAAGGGTCGTGGCGACCTTTAATAGCAAGCGTATCATCCTTGCCGGTTTTTAAATTAACCGTTTGTTGCACCTTGGCGATAGAAGGTGTTGGCTTTAAAGCCACTCTTATAATAAGCGGCATTCCATTGGAAATACCACCCGTAATACCTCCACAGTTGTTTGTACGGCATTTTACGGTATCGTTGTCCATATACATGGCGTCGTTGGCGTCTGATCCTAACATTTCGGCAAAACCAAAACCTGCGCCGAATTCAATTCCTTTAACTGCAGGTACCGAGAAAACAGCAGATGATACAACGTTTTCAATACCTCTTGCAGTGGGGGAACCAACACCAACAGGCAAGCCTGTAACGGCAATTTCAATAGCACCGCCAATGCTGTCACCATTTAATCTTGCAGATTCGACCTGCTTATACATATTTTCTTTGGCTTCATCCGATATAACGGAGAAATATTGCTTATTGAGTTTGTTAAGCAATTCTTCTGAAACATTTACGGGGTCGAATAAATTATCTTCGGCCGAGCCTATTTTAATCACGTGACCGCCAACCGTTATACCGTTAGCCTCTAAAATCTGTCTTGCAATGCTACCTGCTGCCACCAAAGGTGCAGTGAGTCTTGCTGAAAAGTTTCCGCCACCTCTTATGTCGTTAAATCCGCCAAAACGAACGCTTGCGGCATAGTCGGCGTGAGAAGGACGAGGTTTATCTGCAATATCAGAATAATCTCCCGACTTTGTGTTGGTGTTTCTTATGATGAGGGAAAGAGGCGCACCTGTGGTAACACCCTCTAAAACTCCCGACAAAAGTTCAGGTTCATCGGCTTCTTTTCGGGTAGTTGCTGTGGGGTCTTGACCCGGTGCACGGCGAAGCATCTGAACGCATAAGGCTTCCATATCAATTTTATAGCCTGCGGGAGGTGCATCCATAACAGCACCTATTGCGGGGCCGTGACTTTCACCGAAAACGGTGGTTTTTATTACGTTGCCAATTTCAGAAGACATTTACATCGCCTCCAACAGAAAGAAAGTCTTCAAAAAAGTTTGGATATGATTTGTTTATTGCCAATGGGTCGCTTATGGTAGAAACTCCCTCGGTAACGCTTGAAAG
>JAZNEE010000025.1:0-3336 GCA_045588405.1 Acutalibacteraceae bacterium | reverse complement strand
GGGTTTTTCATGTCCATTTACTTATTGTTTAATAGTTTCAGTCCATTTGTTACCATTCTTAAGATAGAACTGCTGGCCTTTGAGCTGATAAACATGAACGTAATCAATAATATATTTATTGGTTTCAGCCCATTCCTGTTCGGTTGCTCTGTCAGGAGATGTTGCAGATCCAACTACAAGACCAAGTCTGAAGAAAACAGCCTGGCTGAATGCTTCCTGGAACTGATAAGGCCACTCAAAGTTGGGATCGGTAAAGTCGTATTCTTTGCCCTTAACGCCATCAATATAGAAAGTAACCTTCTTGTTGCTATTCCATTCATAACCAAAGGTATGGAAATCCTGCCAGAAGCCACGGTCGTCAGCTGCAAGCTGCTGATGCTGCGGGTTAATATTACCTTCAATAGCTTCATTCAAACCTAACTCATCCATAGTTTTGGTTGTAGGATGGGCATGAATATGAGTCCAAGCCCAGTTGCAATCACCGAGAGATTCATCAATGTCGGTTTCGGTATAATACATTCTATTGTCGGGACCTTTATTCATCATAACATCAACAATATTGTAGTCACCTTCACTAATTGCCGACATTGTGTAGAGTGCCTGCCAGAAGCCTTTACCCTTAGGATGCAAGGTTGACAATTCGGTATAACCATAGCGATACTGCATCATACCATAGGTTTCAATCATACCGCCGTAATAACCCTCCGCGGTTTTCAAAGCATCCATATAGAGTTTGCCGTCTTTAACGTAGTTGTTTTTGTGCTTGCTGCTTCCTCTGTAACAAGGTAATGCACCGGGAACTTCTTTATATTCAATCTTAGCATCCCAAAGAATATTCCATTTGGATGTGTCGATTGCAGTTCCTTCGAAATCATCGCCCCAAGTAAGGGTGTACTTTTCAGCAGTATTATAGTTTCCAATAACTTTATTGAAGTTGCCGTCTGTAACAGCTTCAGCACTAACGAAAGATTTATCTGACATCAAAGCTTTATAAAATTCACTAACAGCCATAGCTACTGCCTGAGGGCTACCGCCGTTGAGATAAATTTTCTTGCCTTCAACACGGATTTCATAAGCGTTTTTGTCATGAATTGTTGCAACACCGTCGCGGTTACAGTTGCCAATAACAATCTCGTATTCACTTTCCGGAGATCTTGTAAGTGTACCACCAATGTTTCCGGTCTTAGAAGCGATTTGGTCGTTTATAACGTTTACGCTATAACCACCTTTTTCAGACAAATCCTTGCAAAGCTTATCGATTTCAATCTGAACAATGTAAGAAAGGTTGTAAATAGGACGAACAACGCTTAAGGATCTAATGTTCTTAACGTCGAGAATTTTATAATCCTCGTATCCATCTGCACTAGCAAAAACGGTATAGATACCGCCGGTTACAGTTGGAGAAGCAAGGTAATTTTCATTAAAATACTCAACAGCTTTTTGCAAAGAAGACTCTTCATAAGCATATATAACGATATCTTCACCAACTGTGCAAATGATATACTCATTTACTCTTCCGTTACCGTTTTCCAAAAGCAACTTTTTAGCAGCTTTGGTTGCATCACGGTTACAGTCACCAATAAGGATTTCAGGACCGTCATCATTGCCGATGTCAGTATCATTTTTGGGAGTAACTTCCATTGCTGACTTATACTTTTTGAAAACGCTCATTGCACAAGCGTTTACGGCTGCGCTTGCACCATCAGGTTTAACAACTTTAAATGCAGCCTCACCATCAAAAAGGAAGTTAACGTCAACTGTAGAAAGTCCGGGAAGACTATCTGCATTTGAAGAAGTTTCTCCCTTTTTGCCGCAAGAAGAAAATACGGCAACAAGCATCAATATGCATAACATGTATGCAAATACTTTTGTAAACTTTTTCATTAAAACACCTCATTAAAAAAATATATGTATATACTAAGAAAACTTCTTAGATATTTAATTCAGTAAAGGTACATTCTTTCCTGAATCGAAATCACAAGTTTCAATGAACTTTGATTTCATGTTCGCGGTAGTCACCTCCTTAGAATAATAATACAATTAAACAGTATAAAAGTCAACCAAAAAATGTGATTTTTATATGAACATTTTAGCTATTTTATCGAAAATGTATCCTTAACATATCACACCGCCAATAAACATATTTTTTGATTTTCAAAATAGCATTTACTACATAATCAGCAATAAAAAAAGACCCTATCAACGATAGAGTCTTTACTTTATTATTTAAAATTTTCAATCATGAGCTGTCTTGCTTCTTCTGACAACTCATGTGTTGATTTATTAGCAAACTCTTCCACGTCATAAACCTTTAAAACGTCAATATAAACGGTAGTTGATTTAAACGGGAAGTTTTTCAACACCTTATCACTGTTTTTAACAGTCATAACAGCCAAAGGACACGGCGCTTTTTTGCAAATATAGAAAACGCCATCTTTAAATTCAAGCAATTCTCCGTTTCGGCTTCGTGTACCTTCGGGATAAACACAAACCGAAGCCAAATCGTTCTTCACAAAATCGGTGGCCTTATGAATGGTCTTCATAGCGTTTCTTGCGTTTTCTCTGTCAATAGCTAAAAATCCGCTTTTGTGAATAAACTGCGCAACAACCGGCAGTTTGAAGTTTTCAGGTTTTGAAATATAGATAATTCCATATTTAGCAAAGGCGACAATAGCAGTGATTGGGTCGAATCCTGATAAATGGTTGGAAACCAGCAAAAACCTTTTATCTTTAGGCAGTTTTTCAATTCCCGTAACCTCAACCTTTACCCTCATTAAGGTGACCAACAACACTAAGGTGTTATCAATCCACCATCTAAAAAAAGGATTTGGTTTATCAACAGGCTTTTTTATATCAACAAACAACGACACCGTTGCAACAAACAGCAAATGAACTATAATAAATGCTATAAAAACTGCAGGAATTAAAACAAGCGGAATCCAACAATCAGTCCAACTGTTAACCAATCCGCCAAAGACACAAAGCAAGGCATCAATAATCAAAGACAAACAAATATAAAGCTTACAAAACAACAGCTTTTTCCTCCTCGGTGTCTACTTTGAAAATTCTTTCGGGAACTGCAAAATTCAACGCTTTTTCCAAAACCTTGACCTTGCAGTTATCTGTTTTTACAAGCTCACCGTCGATGGAAATATAAAAATCATCTCCCCCAACAAGTTCAATTTCCTTGCCTCTTTTATACGTGATAAACTTATAAAAACGGTCGACATCGAGATGTGTTCCGTTTTTATAAGCGCTCATTAGTGTTAAAAACTTAAATCTTGAAACAGGTTTCACGTGGCAAATCTCAAGAAGTCCATCACTGTTAGAAGATTT
>JAZNEE010000024.1:0-5673 GCA_045588405.1 Acutalibacteraceae bacterium | reverse complement strand
TAAGATAAACATTTTTTATATGGCGTGACGAAAAAAGGACAACCGCATAAAATATATTAAATAATTTATGACTAAAAAATTGGCAGTCGGGCAAAAATATAACCGACAATAAAAATACATTCGGAGAGTGAAATTCAAAATGACCGTAAAACGAGGAGATATATATTACGCTGATTTAAGTCCGGTTGTAGGTTCAGAGCAAGGTGGAGTACGGCCCGTACTTATTGTTCAAAACGATGTTGGCAACAAATACAGTCCCACCGTTATAGCCGCCGCAATCACAAGCCAGCAGGACAAAACAAATTTACCAACCCATATAAAGGTTGACGCCGATGGCTGCGGTCTTTCCAAAAACTCAATAGTGTTGCTTGAACAGGTGCGAACCATTGATAAGCAGCGCCTTAAAGAAAAGATGGGCAGCTTAGACACAAGCGCCATGAGCCAAATTGACCATGCCCTATCGGTCAGCTTCGGTCTTGGAAATATATAATAAAACAAGGCAAGTGAATAACCACTTGCCTTGTTTTATTTTTTCTTATATCTATCCTCTTCACTGAAAATGCAACCGCAGTATTTTTGCATATAAAGCCCTTTTTCTCTGGCTTTTTCCTGACCTTCTTTGAAGTAAGGCCTAAAATCGCGGTACAAAAACTCAACACCATATTCTGCCGCCGCCTGCTCGGCTATTTGCTTCATCAACTCGTGATTTTGATAGGGGCTTATAAAAAGTGTTGAGGTGAAGGCATCGAAACCGTTTTCTTTGGCAAACTCGGCCGTTTTAAACAGTCGGTCACGGTAGCAGAAATCACACCTTGCATCAAATTCGGGGTAAACGCCCTCGATAAATTTGCGAAGCCCGTATTCGTGCTCATAAAGCACCTTAACACCAATGCTTGCCGCATATTCGGTGAGCGTTGTTTTGCGTGCTCTGAACTCCTTTAATGGATGAATGTTGGGATTATACCAATAAAGCGTTGGCTTTATCCCCTCATCTTTCAGCGTTTCGATGCACATTACCGAACACGGCGCACAACAAGTATGCATTAACAGTTTCATTTTTTCACTTCCCTTTTCGAATATTATATACCTTTTTAAAGTATCCGTCAACAAAAACTCCCGAGCAGAATTGCTCGGGAGTTTTATTTCATCGTTTATTGATTATTGAGCAGCACCAAAGGTTATGGTTGAACCGGGTCTTTGATAAACTTTAACCCAGTCGATATCAAACGGTGCCGGCCACTGAGCAACCTCGTTGTCAGTTTCTTGACCGGTAAGCTCAACGCCGGTAAAGAATGACAAATAAAGTTCTTTATTAAGATAATCGTGTTTGCCATCGGTTGTTTCAACCGTTCCGTAAGGGATACCGTCAATAAAGAAGCGAATATAGTTATCGGTCCATTCAACACCATAGGTGTGATATTCCTCTTCACTTAGTTCTTTGCCGTTTGGCAACTGGCCTGAACGGTAATCCTCATAAGCAGGCTCAATAAACTCGGTATAATGACGATAATAGGTAACCTGGTCCATCTCACCAACCGATGCAAAAATAGTTTGCTTGGAAGCCAACGAGTTGAAAACGTCTATCTGTGTTACGGTGTCGTTGCGGTCGTAATGGTCAGTAAGCATCATCTTAACCCAATAACCGGGCGCTGTTCTGAACTTTGCCTTAACCTCAACATAACCATATTGTAATTTGAGTTTGTTATGTGAATCAACCCAACCACTAACAAAACCGTCTGATCCGTAATAAGTAGAGAGTGTCATATTTCCGCCGTAAAGCAAAACGTTTCTTGGACGATAATACATAATTGACGGCGAAACTCCATATGCCGGAATTTCGATATCGTTGACATTCCAGCGGTCATTATTTATAGTTGACGATTCGAAATCATCTGAATAAACAAGAGAATAGCCGTTGAAATTGTCGCTACTGTTCTGTCCGATGCTTCCTGTTTTGCAATATCCATAGGTAAGATGCACAGGCTCTGCGGTGATTGCAGCGTTGTTTATCATTCCTGTGAGAATAGCAACCGCTGCCGAGGTTGCCTCGGTTTGACCGCCTCTCAAAATAAGCTTTGTGCCATAATGTACCAATGCATAACGCTTGTCTGAGAAGAACGACGTTACAGCTATTTCGCCGCGTCCGAGAACATCGCCTATAAGTATTTCATAGGTTGATTCCTCAAGCACATCGGTTGTAACGGGAACATCTACACCCGTTGCAGCTTTTATAGCCTTGACAAGCTTCTCAGCGTTCATTCTTTCAATATACGAAGGCGATGACGGTAAAACAACACTATATTGAACTATATTAACGTCATCTATCGTAACTATCGGAGAATCAGAACGATCGCTAAGATACAGATAACTGTAATCTTTGCCGAAAACCGATGTGGTATCCCCTGCAAAAACGGTATTCAACAAATAGTTAAAAGCATCCTCTCGTCCATATTTCGAAATCCAGTTAACCGTTAAAATATTATTGTAAGAACGAATCAAATAATCATAATAATTATTGTTTCTTATAGTGTCAATAATCGCTACCGACTTTTCAGATTCAGCATAGCCTGTTACACCAAGAACAACCATTTTTTGATTCTCATCAGTTATTGTCAATGAATCGGGGCAAATCTGAAACGTTGCATTTACAGTGTTAGAAAGTGTTTCAAGCAAATTTATGCAGGCATCGATTTCTGCATATCCCGCGGTATCGTTATAAACCAAAAGATAGTCGCAGTTGATTTTATCAACCGAATCAACCACCATATCGTATTTATTGGCTTGATAACCGCCACTGCTTGTTGTACCGCTTTCGTTGTCCTTTTTACAGGAGGTCATGCTGAGTGCCAACATTAAAACCGCAATTACAACACTAAAAATTTTATGAAGTCTGTGTTTCAAACAATACACCTTCCATGAAAACATTATGTAATAGTATTATTTTACTATATAGCAAAATACCCGTCAAGAAGTATATCTTTACAAAATTGTAAATTTAAAGGTATTTCTCAATAACTTGCTCTGCCGATTCGATTATTTTTTCGGTAGACTCTTTAACGGTATGAGGTAATTTTTTCTTTTCCTTGCCAAGCGCCGATATTTTGCCGTAAAGGCAACCTGCAACACCACCGCAAACGTTTTTGTAATCGCACGATTCAAAGCGATAAACAAAAGCATCGCCGCGCATAGCGGTATCGCAAAGAGCTCTCGACATTTTATAAGCATCAACCTTTGAAATATCACTAAGTAAGGCGTAAACCTCTTTGTTGTGATCCCTGGCGGTCTTCAAAATTCGGTCGATAGCCAAAGCCTCGGGTTCGATTTCATAAATACCGGGATTTTTAAGCTCGGATTTACCAAGCAAATAATCACAGCTTACCGAATAATATTCTGCAATACGGAGTAAGAAGTCAAGTCCGCATTCTCTTATTCCGTTTTCATAATGAGACAAAAGTGCCGGCGAGATTCCAAGCTCCTCAGCGGCCTTTTTTTGAGATATTCCCCTTTGGCGACGAAGTTTTGCCAGGGTTTGAGGAAATTTACAAAGCATTTTTTTAAACCTCTCTTGAATTTATAACATAAATCTATTATAATGACAGTCGAAAGCCGATTGTTTTAGTTAGACATTCATTTCGACTTTTTAATAATTATAATATAAATTTTAGCATTTGTATATTGACAAACTATACAAACTGTATAGATAATTTTCGTTAGAAGTAAAAGAAAAGAAGGATTTTGCTATGAAAAGTTATATAATTCACTTCATCCGTCATGGAGTTACCGAAGCGAACTTTGACGGAAGATATATCGGTGTGACCGATGTTCCACTATCCTCTGTTGGTGTTGAACAACTCGAAGGAGTGAAAAATGAAGGTTTTATCCCGGGTGTCGGTCTGGTTTTCACCGGCCCGTTATCACGATGCATAGAATCAGCCGACATTCTTTATCCCGATCAAAAGTCAGTTATAATTGACGAACTCACCGAATATAATTTTGGAGAATTCGAGAACAAAACCGCCTTAGAGCTTGACGGCACCGAGGAATATGGAAAATGGATTTCAGGTGTCACCCCATGTCCCCCGGGTGGTGAAGATTCTCGCGAGTTCACAACCCGAATTTGCTTAGGGCTTAACAAAATGGTTCGAAAAATGATGGAAATGGGAATTTTTGAAGCCTCGGCCATTGTCCACGGCGGAGTTATGATGTCACTCTTTGCTGCCTGTGGGCTCCCTAGAAAACGCGCCGTTGAATGGACATGTGACCCAGGCACAGGATACACTGCCAGAATCACCCCTTCACTTTACGGCAAAAGCGGTGTTATTGAAATAATCAACACCATTCCCGCCTACGTTCCCGAAGAAATCGAGGAAGAAGAACCTGATTGGGAAGCAGACGAAGATTAACTTTAAAAACTGCAGAAAAAAAGCGGTTGTTTCGCTCAAACGAAGCAACCGCTTTTCGTTTAATTTAAATTAAATTATTTTGCCATTGCAGCAACTTCAGCAGCGAAGTCGCCAACACGCTTCTCGATGCCTTCGCCCTTTTCATAGCGAACAAACTCAGCAATTTCAATCTTACCGCCGAGTTCCTTAGCAACGTTAGCAACGTACTTAGCAACGTTGAGGTCACCATCAATAACAAACTGTTGCTCAACAAGGCAGTTTTCCTTGAAGTATTTGCCCATTTTGCCCTCAACGATTTTGCCGAGAACAGCATCAGGCTTGCCAGCCATTTTGGGGTCTTCCTTCATCTGAGCAACCATGATTTCCTTTTCCTTAGCGATAACCTCTGCAGGAACAGAAGCCTCGTCAAGATAACCGGGGTTCATAGCAGCGATCTGCATAGCTACGTTCTTGCCCATTGCAACAAATCCGTCTTTGTCAGCAACATCGGTATCAAATCTAACCATAACACCGATTTTACCGCCAGCGTGAACATAAGTTACAACGTCGCCCTCAAAGATAACGAAACGGCGAATCTGAATGTTCTCACGGAATTTGAGGAAGATGTCCTGCTTGTATTCGTCAACCGATTTGCCGGTTGCATCCTTAGCAGCGGTAAGTGCCTCAACATCAGCGGGCTTGGTCAATGCAGCAATTTCTGCAACCTTGGTAACAAAAGCTTTGAACTCGTCGTTAGATGCAACGAAGTCAGTCTCGGAGTTAACCTCAACAACTACGCCAACGCCGTTTGCAGCGTAAGCAACAACGGTGCCCTCAGCAGCAATACGAGAAGCCTTCTTTGCCTGAGATGCAAGACCTTTCTCACGGAGATAGTCAACAGCAGCATCCATGTTGCCGTCGCACTCAACGAGAGCCTTTTTACAATCCATCATACCGCAACCGGTCTTCTCACGAAGAGCCTGTACGTCTTTAGCTGTAAATGCCATTTTTATTTCCTCCAATTATTTTAAGTTTCAAAAATGCCGGCAAAAGCGCACTCTCGCCGGCCAAAATTTACAATAAATTATTCAGCAACTTCTGCAGCGGGAGCTTCTTCAGCAACCTCAGCAGTCTGCTCGCCCTGTCTTGCCTCGATAACAGCTGCAGCGATGGTAGAAGCGATAAGCTTTACAGCGCGGATAGCATCGTCGTTACCGGGGATAACTGCGTCGATTTCATCAGGATCGCAGTTGGTGTCAACAATAGCGATAATGGGAATGTGGAGCTTCTT
>JAZNEE010000023.1:0-6233 GCA_045588405.1 Acutalibacteraceae bacterium | reverse complement strand
CCCCGCTCCCTATTTTATGAAGCTCTTGCTAAAAAAAAAATATACAAACACCCCCCGTGTGAGATTTAAATCCCACACTGCGGTTTATTATTATCTTTTGATAATCTTTTTTGCTCTTGTTAAAACAGCAAGAACCCACTTTTTAATACAGAATCTTATAGCCATTGTTCTGAAGAAGTTGATAGGCACATCATATTCTATGTTAAAGTCTATTTTTAAGCGAGAAATTTTTGTTGGCTTGTCGAATTTAAATTCGCAATGCGGATCAAGACCAATAAAAACCCACATATCTTTAACTGATATGCCGTTTGTTCTTAAACTATCGATGCGACAATCAAGTTTGTTGTAATTATCATCGTATGCATCAACACTAATACCTTTTAAAGTAACTGCTCCTCTTGATATTGGAGATACTCGGATTCTCTTAACATAACTGTTTTCGGCAACATTAACAGAATCAGCAGACCAAACTCCGTCTTCTGCCGAGAATTTCAGTTTGACAGGTTTGGTTATATCGAAGCCGTTTCCTTTATCAAGATAAACGTTGAACTCATGAGGTCTAAAAATAGTTGCTTCTTTTGATTCGTTAGTACTCTGAATAGTGGTCATTAAAGCGTTTGGTGGCATTAACATCCACTTATTATTCAATTTGTTTTTAATATAGTTATAGTTCTTCTTCCACTCTTCCTCATTGTGAACGGTTGCAGAATTTTCGGCATTCACCCACATTCTGTAAATGCCGGTAATAACGGGCGCATCTGCCACACCGCACACAGTTGCATTTCTCATAAGGAAATCCCAATCCTCGGTTGTGGTTAAGCTTTCATCAAAATGTATATTTAAGAGCTTAAAAGCGTCTGCAGGGAAAGCCAAACTGAAGGTTGGGCAAGTGTTAGTGATCAACTGATTAACCATATTGAACTCGCTACAATAGATAGTTCTAAACGGCGAGACAGAGATAAGTGATGTTTCTCCTGCCTCGTTTTCAACACTTGTCCATTCCTGTGACACGCAAAACGTATGAAGAATTTTACCGCTGTTTTCTTTCGAGAGAGTGTGGAACGCCTCTACCCAATTTTCCAGAACTAGATCATCGTCATCGAGTATCGAAATATACTGTCCTCTGGCTGCAGCAAAGCCTTCGTTGAGAGGAGTGGTGCGATTTCCGCCGGTAACTTCGATAAGTCTAACCTTACCATCCATAAACGACGGCAATTCATCAATAATAGTGCAAACCGATTCTCTGCCGTCGTCAGCAAGATTGTGACCCATGATAAGAACTTCAAAGTCCATATCACTTTGGGCACACATACAAAGCAGAATTTCTGAAAGTGCTTCAGGTCTTTTGCCTTGTGTTCGCATTATTACCGATAAAAAAGGCGCATCGGCAGAAACGCTGGTTTGACCACTTAAATACTTCGATAAATTTTCTTTGCTTGTTTCGTTTTCGACTGCTTTGATAACCTGCATCAACGAAGATTTCTCGTTATGATTGATAATATCTCCCATTCAAATCACGACCTTTCATATAATCCCAATACACAAAAAACGCTATAATGCAGTTATTTATTAGTATCTGTTTCGTGAATATCCGTATCCGTAGAACGAAGTTATTTTGTGTGTGGGATCAAGTTGTTTAACCAAAAGGCCTTCTGCTTTTCTGCGTTCAAATTCTTTAAGAGCCTTTCTTTGCTGCTCACTACCGTTTTCAAAAATCTTAATAAATTGTTTTAAAAGTTTTTCGTTAGACCACTTGTGAGCCATAAGCAAAGCGGCCTCGGCAGAATAGTAAAGTTCTGCGTTTGTAGGTGTAACGCCACCCTCGCTATTGATATACTTTGCATGATATACTGTGGCACGGCTTGCGTAAACAACCTGTCTTCCGCTAAGTCTTACTCGCCACGAAAAATCAACGTCATCGCAATAAAGGAAGAAACTTTGCTCATCAAGTCCTCCAAGTTCACGGTAAACCTCAGTAGGAATTATAACGCATGCCATAGCTCCCCACGGTTCGATGCCGGTTAAAAAATCGAACTCCTTGGGATGTTCAAGAGGAGTTTGCTTGGCTTCAACCATTCCAACATTTTTCATTCGTTCGTAGGGTTTCATCATTTCGAGGAAATATCTGGGCGACAAAACAACGTCGGGGTTATAAGCCATAAAATAATCGGTTTCACAATCCTTAAACATGAGGTTCTGTCCCTTAGAGGTACCCGAATTGAATCCAAAGAACGTATAAGTAAGTTTAAGATTACCTTTATATTTTTCGTTAAGCTCGGCGATCATATCATCGGTAAACAAAGGCTTGTCCGATGCATCACCATAATACACATCCAAAAAGTCAATACATCCACCGTGCTTTTTGGATACTTCTACTGCGTTATATATACTATCAAGAGACTTTACAAGTCCGCTTATTTCGTTATGATAAAGTATGGTTTGAGCTCTTAATGTCTTATGTTCCAAAAGATTTTCCCCCTAAAAAGAGATGCGCAACACAATGCGCTTTTTAATTAGCAGCACATGGGCATTATACCAAAAATATTATAGAATGTCAACAACTCGGCACTTTGCCAAAAAGTCAGTCCTATAAATCAAAAGTTCAAGCTTTAAATACTCTGCGCTTTATTTTAATCAAAATCCGCTTTGCTTTGGAAAACGGTCTTAACAACAGCCTTTTTACTTTTGGCCCGATAACACCATATTCTATGCCAAAGTTAAAACTCAAATTGGTCAATTCAACAGGTTGTTTGAATTTCAGTTTACATTTAGGTCTCAACGGGAAAATAACGCTATCTCTTCTTTTGACTCCGTTAAAAGAAATTTCATTTTTATCGAATTCGGCAGAAGTGCCATCGACCGATACCGTTTCGGCTTTAAAACCAAAAACAGATGTCGAACCCTTGCTTGCCGGTGAAAAGCTTATACCACGAACCTTTCCAAAATCACTTATATTGGTCACCCTTACCGTCCACATAATGTCGTCAAACTCGAACGACACTTGCGGTTTAACATCGGAGTTTTCACCATAAACCTTAACCGAAACTCCTTCTTTTTTCAGCTGACCTTTGTTCAAAATTTGTTCCCTCAAAGCCAAAATACGTTTGGTGATATCTTCAGGAAGATTAAAGGGCCCTTGTAACAGATTTTTTTGTATGCGAATATAGTTTTTCTTCCATTCAAGCTCGTTGTGAAGCGTTGCCGAATTTTCAGCGTTTATCCATTTGCGATATATACCTGTCACAACCGGCTCATCAGCAACTCCACAACAAAGCGCTGTTCTCATAAGAAAATCCCAATCCTCGGTTGTGGTCAGACTCTCGTCAAAATGGATGCCTCGAACTTTATAAGCATCCGACGGGAAAGCAAGACTAAAGGTTGGACAATAGTTGGTCACAAATTGCTCGACAAAGTCGAAGTTCCTGCAATATTCTGTCCTAAACTTTGAGGTGGAAACCAAAATGGTCTCACCATAATCGTTTTCAAGGCTTTTCCAATCTTGTGTTACACAGTATGCGTGCAAAATCTTACCACTGTTTTGAACTTCAAGATTTTTAAAGGTTTCAACCCAGTTTTCAAGCACAAGATCATCATCGTCAAGAATAGAAATATACCTGCCCTTTGCCTCTTTGAAACCGGCATTCAAAGGGGTTGTTCTGTTGCCTCCGTTAACCTCTACAAGTCGAACCTTGCCGTCCATATACGACGGCAGTTTTTCAATGATTTCTAAAACGGTGGTTTTTCCTTTTTCATCGAGATTATGCCCCATCACAAGCACTTCAAAATCCATTTCACTTTGACCGCACATGCAAAGCAAAACCTCGGACAAGGCTTCGGGGCGTTTGCCCTGAGTTCTCATTACAACCGATAAAAATGGTGCTTTATCGCATTGTGAACAGCCATTAATCTCGGTATTTATTATATTTTCGTTGTGATTTTCACTCATTTTAAATACCTTCCTGCCAACTTAATATCGATTGCGAGAATATCCAAATCCATAAAAAGACGATATTTTATGTTCTTTGTCAAGCGGTTCTACCAAAAGTCCTTGCTTTTTGCGACGATTAAACTCTTTTAAAGCCTTGCGCGGTATTTTGCCGTTTTTCAAAAATGAAAGTTTGAGCTTTAAAAGTCTTTTATTACTAGACCACTTGTGTGACATAAGCAGTGCCGCTTCCAAGGTGTAATAAATTTCGGCATTGGTTGGCACAACGTTGCCACTTCCGTTAAGATACTTTGCATGGTAGACAAAAGCTCTGCTGCAATATATTACCTTGTAGCCGTTAAGCCTCAATCTCCACGAAAAGTCAACGTCATCGCAATAAAGGAAGAAGCTTTGCTCATCAAGACCGCCTAATTCCCTATAAATTTCGGCAGGAATAATAACACAAGCCATAGCACCCCAAGGTTCTTCGCCATTTGCAATGTCAAACTCCTTCGGATGTTCTAACGGCAACTGTTTTGCCTCAACCATACCGACGTTTTCCATACGTTCAAACGGCTTCATCATTTCAACAAAATAATCGGGACAAACAACCACGTCGGGATTATATGCCATAAGGTAATCGGCTTCGCAGGTTTTAAACATCACGTTCTGACCCTTTGAAGTGCCTGAATTAAAACCAAAAAACTGATATGTCAATCTTAGATACTCACCAAAGCGAGCATTAAGTTCATCAACATCTTCGGAAGTGAACAACGGACTCTTCGAAGCGTCGCCATAGCAAACGTCAATAAACTGAACACAGCCGCCACAAGACTTTGAAACTCTTACTGCGTTGTAAAGACTTTCGAGTGATTTCACAAGACCGTCTTTTTCGTTATGATAAAGTACAGTTTGTGCTCTAAGTGTCCTTATTTCCATTTGTTTCACTCCTCAAAACCACATAATTCTACATAATAATTATATATAAAAGCATATAAAAAGTCAATAAATATCAACCTGCATATAGCAATGCAAAAATCATATCGTTACTAAAAAAAATAAGGTTGCTTCGTTTGAAGCAACCTCATTCACAATGTTGTGATTAAATCTTCTCTGCAATCTCAAAAATGCTTGCGGGAAGTTCTGCCTCATCAGCCGAAATGGTGATGATGAACTCTGCCTTTGCATCTTCAGACAAAGTGTTGAGCTTTTTGAGGAACTCAGCAAGTTCGTCATAGTTTCTGTTGCAGATGCGGAGAATAGCGTCGATACCAATGTGAGTAACGTCATAGTTACCTGCGCAGATACCCGAAATGAAGCCGTAGAATGCATCATAACCCGAGATACCATAATGGTCGGTGTCAACAAGGCGTACACGGTGAGTGATATTCAAAGTAAGGGTTGAGCTCTTTTCGATGCAAACAACGTTGCCTTTTGACGAGTCAGCAGCTGCAGTAACAGCGTCGATGAGCTTTTTGGTTTTTCCGCTACCCTTTTTACCGATAATAAGTTTTAACATAGTAACATCTCCTTTATATTTTAGGCTTTGGGTTGCCCCTTGGCCTCATTTTCTTAAATTATTTAATTCTGGCTTCGAGAGCAGCTTTTTGCTCCTCGTAACCGGGCTTACCAAGCATTGCAAACATGTTCTTCTTATAGCTTTCAACACCGGGCTGATCAAACGGATTTACACCGAGCATATAACCCGAAATAGCGCAAGCCTTTTCGAAGAAATAAATAAGTCTGCCAAGGTTTTCTTCGTCGGCCTTTTCAACCTCGATAACAAGGTTGGGTACGCCACCGTCGGTATGAGCAAGAACTGTACCCTCAAATGCTTTTTGGTTAACAAACGACATCGGTTTTCCTGCAAGAAAGTTAAGACCGTCGCCGTTAACGGCATCCTCTTTAATAATGGTATCCGAACCGCAGTCACCAATGGTAACAACTGTTTCGAACATCAGTCTGCGACCGTCCTGAATATACTGACCCATGGAATGAAGGTCGGTTGAGAAGGTTACGGCTGCAGGGAAAAGACCCTTACCGTTTTTGCCTTCACTCTCGCCATAAAGTTGCTTGAACCACTCGGCCATCATGGTGAATCTGGGTTCATAAGAAACGAGCAACTCAATATCCTTGCCTCTGCGATAGAAAGCGTTTCTGAGTGCTGCGTATTTATAACAATCGTTGCACTCTAAACAATCTTTATTATACTCCTCGCGAGCCTTTGCAGCACCCTGCATCAAAGCATCAATATCGGCACCTGCAACTGCGATAGGAAGAAGTCCAACAGCGGTGAGAACCGAGAATC
>JAZNEE010000022.1:0-2269 GCA_045588405.1 Acutalibacteraceae bacterium | reverse complement strand
GGAATTTCAGCGTGACAAGGATAAGTACAAGGATATCGTGAATATGTCGCAGGCAAACGCCCGATTGCGCGCTTACTATGGCCGTGTGGATGAATTGGTACGGGATGCAATGAGCGATAAAGGCGTGTGGACAATCAGTATCACCGATCAGCAGGTGGTGGATACTCTTTACTTATCATCCCCCAAATACTACGCAAAAAACATCTGGACTGCCGATATTGAGCTAATCAAGGACGATGGCAGCTACGGAAATGCGAATGGTACTTATATCGGGAATTTCAAGTTGAGTTGTGAAGCAGATTTGCAGGACTTCGACAAGAACTTCCATAACATTTTGGCCGACTATTATAATTCAATGCAAGATTCACCGTTAGGTAAAGGTGACGGAGCAAATTGGTCTGCTGTTTCTCAAACGGTGCTTCGTCCGTCTGAGGAAAGAATGGTGCTGGAAGGTACTGATATAGCGGTCACCTTGTCAACCTCCTCTGGGGTACAAAATACATTTTTTGAATTACCATTGGATACCACGGCATTGAATCTAACCGAATCCGTATCGGTAAGAGATATGATAACGGTGGTTAAAGGTAAAACCAGCGACGGAGGATTGAATTGTACCACTACATGGACATTCATCCGAGATAACGAAACCGGAACCGATTATACACAAAAGGATGAAATTATATCGGGATCGGCACTTTCAGCACCCATAGAGAACTCTACGCCAAATAATGGCACACTAATCAATGACATACGCCCTTTTATTAAACTCACGCTTGTGGTAGATATGAAGGGTTAAAAGGAGGAAAACGATATGAAACTCACGAAACTTCTTGCCTTGCTGCTTGCGTTGACCTTGGTATTCACCTTGGCGGCTTGCGGCAACGGCAACAATGACGATCCTTCGGGAAATCAGCAAGGCACCAACACGCCGCTGAACCGAGAGGATGATACTTCATCCACCGATAACCAGGGTGGTACACAGAGTGGCACTAATCAAGGAAATACCGATAATACCGACTTGGCATCTTTGCTGACCGGATTAGGTACTTCCTCGGTTGTGTATAGCGAATTGGATGAAGCAACGAAACAGCAGCTTAAGAGTATGTGCGAATCTGCAGGCATGAGCATTACGTTTGGAGCAGACGGCACTACTACTATCGTTGATGACAACGGTGACGTTATGACTCAGAATGCAGACGGTACTTGGAGTATGTCAGACGGTCAGGGTGGACAGGCAAATGTCGGAAGTAAATGGCCGGACAATGAATTTACGAAACTCGTTCCAAAGCCCGATTTTGAGGTAAGTCTGTCGCTTACCGAAGGAGACCGTTGTGCTATTCAGTTTGGAAGTTTAACTGCCGAAGATTTGAGAGCTTATGCAGAGAAACTGAAGTCGGCCGGCTTCACAGTTGATGCTGAAACCACCGATGAAGAACAATTCGGCACTTGGATTTATACCTACTCCGCCAGCAATGCAAACGGTGTGGAAGTTGAACTTTCAGGTGTTGCGGGTTCGTCGAGTTTGATCATCAGCAAATAAAACCAAATAACCCAAAACACCCACAGGGGCGGTGACGGTCAAAGAGCCGCCCCTGTATCATAATAAGGCAATGTGTGATAGATAGGTTGGTAAGATTTCTCTTACCAACCTATCTATTTTACTTGCTTTTTGAAACCCCGTCTTACATATTATAAGTTTTATAAACTATAATTAATTATAATGTCAACATCCGAGTTTTTAAAGCTCGGATGTATTTTTGTGTATATCCATATAAGTGATTTTCTCGCTTTTTCGGTTGTTGATATTTTTTTATAAGGTGTTATAATAAAAGCAGATAAATAATACGAGGTGTTTTTATGAATAGCATTAGCAAAATTATTGCGAAATTTCGCAAGGATGCAGGCTTAACGCAGGAACAGCTTGCAAATATGTTGGGTGTAACCGCGCAGGCTGTATCTAAATGGGAAAATGGCACAACCATGCCCGATATTATGCTGTTGCCGATTATTGCCGACGTGTTTAACACTGATATCGATTCTTTGTTTGGCAGAAACAAAAAAACAAGCGAAACTAGTCTTACGCAAAACAATATTCACGAAGAGGCTTATAAATCAATTTTAAATATGCTTCAAAGCCTTTGGGGCAACGCAGAAACAAGGGAAGAATTAACTAAAAAAACCGAAGAAATTTGCGAATATATAAAAACACACCCCGATACGCAAACAATGGTTTTAGGCAACTGCGAGGGAAACGGCATTTTTGCCGATT
>JAZNEE010000021.1:0-10088 GCA_045588405.1 Acutalibacteraceae bacterium | reverse complement strand
TCCATCAACGTTAACAGTTTACCGATGGTTATCGAGATGTGCAGCGGTGCCGAGGTTGGTAAATATACCGGTCTTTACTACACATTTAGTATGACTGCCCAGACTGTTACACCTATTTTAGCAGGCTATCTCTACGACCATGTAAGCGCCAACTCGTTGTTTATATATTCAGCAGTTGCAGTTGGAATTGCTTTTGTAACAATGCTTTTCGTTAAGCACGGTGACAATAAGGTTGAAGTAAAAAAAGGCCTTGAAGCCTTTGACGTGGAGGACTAAATGACTGTTTTTCTTTGGATTTTAGCTGTTTTTGTCGTGCTTTTCCTTCTGTACTTAAAAGCTTTAAGAGGAACAAACGGCAGAATGACCGACAGTATGCTTAGAACTCATTATGCTCACCGAGGCTTGCATAATTCCGAAAAAGGCATACCCGAAAACAGTATGGCGGCTTTTAAAGCGGCTTATGATAAGGGCTATGGAATTGAGTTTGACCTACACCTCACTGCTGATAAAAAAATCGCGGTAATGCACGATACTTCCCTAAAACGCACGGCAGGTGCCGAGGTTGATATTTGTGATTTAACAGCCGAGGAGCTCGAAAATTACAGATTAGAAGGCACTGATGAAAAAATACCTATGTTTTCCGAGGTTATAAATTTTTTTGATGGCAAGCAACCGATTATAATCGAGCTTAAAACCGATAAAGGCAATGGCGCCGAACTTTGTGAACGTGTAATGGAGGAATTGAAGGATTATAAGGGCGAGTATGTGATAGAAAGCTTTGACCCAAGGTGTATTTTGTGGCTTAAAAAGAACAGGCCCGAAATCATTCGCGGTCAGCTAAGCCAAGATTTCTTAAAAGAAAAATATAAAGGTTTTTTCTTCAACCTTTTCTTAACCTCACTCATAGCCAACGCGCTAACAAGGCCCGATTTTGTTGCCTTTAACTATAAACATAAAAAAGCGGTTTCTTTTGCGCTTTTCACGAAAATTTGGCAAGGCCAGGGTGTCGCTTGGACCGTAAGGTCGATTGATGAATTTAAAGACGCCCTTGATGACGGCTACCCCGCAATATTTGAAAACTTTGAACCATAAAGATAACCCCTGAGCGTTAACTCGCTCAGGGGTTTTAATGTGTATCCAAATCTCATCCCAACGCTCCCCCGGAGCGTTGATTTAGAATTCGAGTCCCGATTTTTTAAGTAAAATATATAAAAAAACAAGCCATTGAAAATCAATGACTTGCTATGGTGCGCTGCAAGGGACTCGGCTTTTCCCCACGGGAAAGAAATGTAGGATGAGATAAATCTCATCCCAACGCTCCCCCGGAGCGTTGATTTGGAATTCGAGTCCCGATTTTTAAAGTAAAAAATATAAAAAAACAAGCCATTGAAAATCAATGACTTGCTATGGTGCGCTGCAAGGGACTCGAACCCCTGACCTACTGGTTCGTAGCCAGTCACTCTATCCAGCTGAGCTAGCAACGCATGCACTTTATTAAACTGCCATAGTATATTAACACAATAGTTTAGAAAAATCAAGTGCTAATTTTAATTTTTTGAAAAAATTTTAAAAGTTGACCTGTTTATGCGTTAAACGACAACATTTGCTTGTTGCCTGGTGATTTTGTTTTGATTTTTGAACATATTTCTTAAAACGGAATATTTTTGACTTTACGAATCGAAAAAATAATGTTAAAATTTTAAAAAATCAGCAATGTTTTATTATCGGATATAGTGCTTGGTGCCAAGTTTTTTGGAACAGTTTGATGATAATATGAATTGCGTCGGATTTAAACTTACAAAAAAGAAAGAGATTTATTCGATGGAAAATGTTCTTAAACCACCAAAAGAAAGATGGCATTTGCTCGATAATTTAAGAGGCGTTTGCATAATTCTCGTAGTGCTTTATCACGTGCTTTATAATTTGAGTGATGTGTTTGGCGGAAACTATGCCTTTTTCACATCCAACGGAATGAACAACTTTCGTGACGGGTTTGTATCGGTGCTGGTTGCTCTTTCGGGAATTTCGTGCAGTCTTTCGAGAAGTAATTTAAAAAGAGGCATCAAAACGCTTTTATGCGGTCTTTTGATAACGGTTGTGATGGCAATCTTTATGCCCGACAGTTTAATAGTTTTCGGCATTCTACATTTTTTGGGGGTTGCAATGCTGATTTATGCCCTTTTTGGGAAATTTATTGCCAAAATCCCTGCTTTTATCGGTGTGCCAATATTTTTACTGCTGTTTTTCTTCACCAAAAACCTTATGTACGGCAAGTTAGGTTTGTTTGGTTTATTTGAGGTCGTTCTGACCGAGGTTCCGCAAAACATAGTGCTGTTTATTTTGGGATTTGACGTAAACATCTTCTCGGCAGATTATTACCCGCTTATGCCGTGGTTGTTTATGTTTTTGGCAGGAGTGTTGGTTGGGAAATACTTTAAAAACGGAACTGCTCCTCAGTTTTTCAAAAAGAATCTTTGCCCGCCACTGTCGTTTTTAGGCCGCCATACGCTGATAATTTATCTTTTGCATCAGCCTTTAATCTATGGTGTAATGTATTTGCTTTTTGTCGTTTTCAAGGTCTGATTTTTTCAGGCCTTATTTTTGTATAGTCAAAGCTTTTTCGGTCAAAAATAGCCTTGGTGATTAGTTTGAAAAAATTATTGTGGTTTTCGTTATCGTTAGGAATTTCTGCGCTGACGTTTTTTGTTGTTTTGGTGGCTTGTCTTTTTCTTTCGGGTGTGTTTGATAAAAACGATGAAAAAAATCCAACCACACCACATAAAAACGATGGCTTTGTGCTAAACGTGTCGGTTCTGTTTGCCGATGAAGAATCCGACAGGGTGTTTGCCTCGGTTTTAACTTTAAACGGCTATAACAAAACGGTGGCTGTAAAAGAAATAGATTGCGAAATTCCGGTCGAAAACGGCAAATCCTTGGGTGAAATATATAACGAGGAGGGACTTTATCCTTTTGCAGATGCCGTAAGGCGGTACTCGGGGCTAAATCCCATAGGTTTTTTAAAATTAAATTCTAACACTTTTGTAATAATTACTGACAGAATGAAAAATATAGTGTATAATGAGGGCGATAAAAAGATGCTTGTCACAGGCGCCATGGCACTCAAAGTTCTTGACAGCCATTATTTTGCTGAATTTTGCAGTACCGCCGGAAACAAAGTGCTATCATCTGATTTAAAAAAGGAATTTATATTTTTAAGTGGGTTGTGTGAAAACGATCTTTCATACCCAAAGCTTTATGATATTGTAAGGGGAAATTGATTTGAAGAAATTGATTGCTGTTTGCTTGCTGTTTGTTTTGCTTGTCGGCTGTAATTGGATGCCGTTTGGTAAAGGTGATTCAGGCAAATTGGGATATAAAACATTAACAACAAAGGATTCCGTAGTTAAAGGCGATGTTTATCCTGAAAACGATAAATTTAAAATGGTGGGCTTTTTCGACCGCACTCAATTCGGAAATCTTACCGATAAACAGAAAAGTATCTACATAACGCTTGATAATGCCGCATACGAAATGACAACCGGATATATAAATGTTGGTGAATGTTCAACGCGTGACCTTTATGTGGCATATTACGCCATGAGAAGAGATCGTCCGGAGTTCTTTTGGTTGCCGAGCGCATATTCACTCAAAACCATAGGTGAAGTAAAGCAGGTTCGATTTGCCGAAACCGAGGAAGATTGGCTTTTCACAAAAGAAGAAAGAAAAGAAGCCGAGACAAAGATAAAACAAACCTTGTCGGGATATCTTCTAAGTCTTGACGGAAGCGAAAATGAGTATGATCGCGAACTTAAAGCTAATGATTTTCTTTGCGAACTTATGGAGTATGACAGCGAATCGTTAAAAACCTTCTCTGGTGACCACCCCGCGTGGACTGTCTACGGTGCATTTGTTGATGGCAAAGCTGTTTGTGAGGGATATTCAAAGGCAATGCAGATGTTGTGCTTTATGCAGGGTATAAACTGCGGAGTAGTAACGGGTGTAACCACCTCGGCGCACATGTGGAATTATGTTAAAATTGACACAGGCTGGTATCACGTTGACGTAACCTCCAACGACGTCTCAAACAAAGGCTATCATTCCTTCTTTAATGTCACAACTGAACATATTTCAAAAAGCTATACAATTGATCCCGAAAGTTCTGATATAGCCGACGACGGATTAAAATCCGGTCAGTTTAATTTCTATGTTCCGTCTTGTTATAAAATCGATGAAAACTATTTTGTCAAAAACGGAACTTATATAACCAACAAGGAACAGATTGAAGAAACGGTCATAAGTGAGGTCTGTCGAGCCGTAAACGAAGGCAGAAACTCGGTTGAATTCTGTTTTGACCCAAGCCTTGATTTTGTCTATGGCAGAAACGAAGTAGGCGAGATGGTTGACCTTGAAAAGTGTATAAAGAGTGCCAATTCCGATTTACCCAAAGCCAAAAGGCTTAAATCCTATAATTATAGCGGAATCAATGGTGCTTTGAGTTTTATGATATCGTGGTAAATAAAAAAATCCGCTGTTTTAGTTCAACGGCGGATTTTGTCGACAAAAATACTTGTAAAAATTTGGATTAGTTAACATGTTATTCATATTTTTGTGTTATAATAATAAATCATACTTTTGAAAGGTGACTAATTTATGCTCAAACTTGTCAATATAACAAAGCATTACGGCGAAGGCGAATCGGTCGTAAGAGCACTTAAAGGCGTTGATATTGAATTCCGCAAGAACGAATTTGTATCCATACTTGGTCATTCGGGTTGTGGCAAAACCACCTTGCTTAATATCATCGGTGGTCTTGACCGCTACACCGAGGGTGATCTTATTATAAGCGGACGTTCCACAAAGGAATATTCCGACCACGATTGGGATACCTACCGCAATCATTCGATCGGCTTCGTTTTCCAAAACTATAACCTCATTTCGCATCAAACGGTGCTTTCAAATGTTGAGTTGGCGCTAACTCTTTCAGGCGTTTCAAAGGCCGAAAGAAAAGCTCGTGCCATTGCTGCTTTGGAAAAGGTTGGTCTTTCTGACCAAATTCATAAAAAGCCTAATCAAATGTCGGGCGGTCAGATGCAGCGTGTTGCAATTGCCCGTGCGCTTATAAACGACCCCGAAATTTTGCTTGCTGACGAACCGACAGGCGCTCTTGATTCTGAAACCAGCGAGCAGATTATGGAGTTGCTTAAAGAGGTGGCACATGACCGTCTTGTTATCATGGTTACCCACAACCCCGAACTTGCTGACAAGTATTCAACCCGTATTATCCGTTTGCTTGACGGTCTTGTGGTTGATGACACCAACCCCTTTAACGGAGTTGAGGAAAAAAAGGAAGATTCGGCAGAACAATCAACAAAGACAATCAAAAAGAACAAGAAAAAAGCTAAAAAAGGCACTTCAATGTCCTTCTTCACAGCGCTTTCTTTAAGTTTTAACAACCTGCTCACCAAAAAAGGCAGAACTTTTATGACCTCGTTTGCAGGAAGTATCGGCATTATCGGTATTGCGCTCATTTTGTCGTTGTCTTCGGGATTCCAGGCATATATTGACCGAATCCAGGAAGAAACACTTTCCTCTTATCCAATAACCATCACCGCCGAGCAGAATGATATGTCGAAGCTTTTTGCGCAGATGGCAGCAAAGGATGAGGAACGAGCAACCCGTCCCGATGGCAAGGTTTATCCCAACACCGATATGTATGATATGATGGATGCAATGCTCAACCCCGAGTCCAAGACCAACAACCTTGAAAAGTTCAAGGCGTGGCTTGAAGAGGACGGCAACGAGATTATGAACTATATTTCGGCTGTTCAGTATGGCTATTCCGCACCTTTGGAGGTTTACGGCTACGATTTATCAGAGGGTGTAATTTCTGCCAACGATTATATGTCACTTTTCAAAGACCTTATGGGCGATTCCGTTATGAATATGATGGGCGGAATGATGAACAGCAATTCGATCAGCGTTTTCCAGGAGATATTGCAGAGCAAGGATGGAAACGGCATCAATCCCATGATGTTCGAACAGTATGAACTTGTGGCAGACAATATGAAATGGCCCACGAATAAGAACGAAATCGTGCTTGTTGTCGACCAAAACAACGAGATTTCCGAAACATTCCTTTTTACTTTAGGTATGCTTGACCGTAGCAGTATTGAGGATATTATGGCTGATATGACGGCAGGTGAGGGTGATAACGAACTTAATTCCGACAAATCTTGGGATTATAATGAAATCGTTGGCACCAAATACCGCCTCATTTTGCCCACCGATAAGTATTTTGGTGTGGATACAAACGGTGACGGTGTTAACGATCGTTACATTGACATAAGCGAAAACGAAGAACAAATGAAGGTTGTTCTCGGTGCCGCCGAGGAGCTTGAAATTGTTGGTATCATCCGTCCTAAAGAGGGTGTTGTTGCTTCGGCTATGACAGGAGCCGTTGGTTATCTTCACGAGCTCACCGAATGGTATCTTGAAAGAATCGGCAATTCCGAGCTTATAAAATATCAGTTGGCTCACCCCGAAATCGACGCTTTAACAGGTCTTCCCTTCAAAACAGCCGATTATGTTGAACCCACCGAAGCCGAAAAGGCTGTCGAGTTTAAAAAGTGGGCAGAGGCTTTGTCACCTGAAAAGAAAATCAAGACCTTTGGCGAAATCTTTATGATGCCTTCTGCCACCGATATCGAGGCTTATATTACTGCCAATATGCCCGAAACCAGAGATGGCAAGGTTGCATTGCTTCTTGATATGAATTCAAAATCTCCCGAACCTAATGCAATGCTCACCGCCGAAAATCTTGCAAAGGTTGACGATACAACTCTCGAACAAATAACAAAAACTGCAATGACGGCCGCGTTTACTCAAATCTATGCCGCGGGTCAGTCCGAAAAGCTCAAATTTATGACTCCCGAGCAAATGCTCCAAGGCTTTGCCATGATTTTGAACAGAGATGAAGCAACCTTGGCTGCACTTTGCGATAAATATATCCCCGAAACCGTTTCCAAAGGCACCTATTTTGGCAACTTGGAGCTTATGGGATATGCAGTCGAAACCAAGCCTTCAAGCGTTAATATTTATTGCGCATCCTTTGAGGATAAGGATAAGGTTGCCGATCTTATCACAGCGTATAACAAGGGAGTTGCCGAGGATGACAAAATCACCTACACCGACTACGTTGCGCTTATGATGTCGTCGATAAGCACAATTATCAACGTTATTTCCTACGTGCTTATTGCCTTCGTTTCTATTTCACTTGTTGTTTCCTCGATTATGATAGGTATTATCACCTATATCTCGGTGCTTGAACGTACCAAGGAAATTGGTATTTTGCGTTCAATCGGCGCATCTAAAAAGGATATTTCTCGCGTGTTCAATGCCGAAACGATGATAGTCGGCTTTGTTTCGGGAACCTTGGGCATAGCTGTAACACTTTTGTTGCTGATACCCATTAACATTATAATTAAGGCGCTTACCGATATCGCCAACGTTGCTGTGTTGCCGCCGGTTGGTGCTATATTGTTGGTTGCAATCAGCGTAGGACTCACCCTCATTGCAGGACTTATTCCGTCACGCGTTGCCGCCAAGAAAGACCCCGTAGAAGCACTAAGAACCGAATAAATTAAAAACCCCCGAGATAACCTCGGGGGTTTTGTTTGTTTCTATTTAATTTTAAGTCACTCCAACGATTTTGCAAAATCGATAAGTCCGTGTTCAAAATCAATGCCAAAGTTGTGGTCGGATAAGCCTTCTGCCGTGCGGTTTATACTGTCTACCGTGTATTTAACGGCTATCGAAACGGCGGCTTCAAGGCTTTTGCCCTTTACCAAAGCGGCAGTAAGTGAGCTTGCCAAAACGTCGCCCGAGCCATGATAGATACCGGGCACACAAGGGGATAAGAAATATTCAACCTTGCCCACACGTTTAGAAAACGCTGCCGCGCCGATGTGTGCTTCGTCAAGGCTTACACCCGTCAGCACAACGTTGTCGGCGAACCTTGAAAGCTCGTTCATAACATCGGCAATAAATTCCTTTGAATAAGGCCCGTTCTTGTATTCTCGACCGAGCAAAAGCAAAGCCTCGGTTATATTGGGCACAATAATATCGGCTTTTTGGCATAACAGTCGCATTTCGGCAACAAAATCCATATCAAAAAGGCTGTAAAGCTTGCCGTCGTCGGCCATAACAGGGTCAACAATAACAAGCGTGTTGTCGGCTTTAAAACGGTTTATAAAGTCAATAACCACATCCACCTGAGCCTTAGAGCCCAAATAACCGCTGTAAACGGCATCGAATTTAAGATTTAACGCTTCCCAATGGTTAACAAAAGCGCCAAGGTCATCGGTCAAATCACGGCAGGTGAAGTTGCCCGGAACGGCGGTATGTGCTGACAAAACGGCGGTAGGAATAGGGCAGGTTTCAATTCCTGCGGCAGAAATTACGGGCAAAGCCACGGTGAGCGAGCATTTTCCAAAGCCCGAAATATCGTGTATTGCCGCAACTCGTTTTTGCACTTCCATTTTGTCACCACCCTTTAAAAAGTATCTATATTAAACCACTAAGTATTACTTTTGTCAATAGTTGAAAATGAGGAAAAAATATTGTATAATCTTTTTTGAGGTGACAATAAATGCCCAGATTTTTTAAAGAGGATTTTAAATCGGCCCCATATTTAGAGGGTGACGATGCCCGCCATGCCGCCAAGGCACTCAGAGTGAGAATAGGCGAGGAGTTGACTGTTTGCGATTTAAACGGCTTTGATTACCGTTGCAGCGTGTCAGAGGTAACAGCCGACCGAGTTTATCTTGATATAAAAGAAGTCAGCCAAAATAAAACCGAACCCTCAACCTTTGCAACGCTTTATCAGTGCCTTACAAAAGGCGATAAAATGGATACAATAGTTCGTCAAGCCGTTGAGTGCGGCGTTTCAAAAATTGTGCCCGTTTTGTCGGAAAACTGTGTTTCTCGTCCCGATGAAAAATCACTTTGCAAAAAGATAGAACGTTGGCAAAAAATTGCTGATGAAGCTGCGGGTCAAAGTGGCAGAGGAATTTTACCCAAGGTTGAAAATGCACGTTCCTTAAAACAGGTTGCATCTGAAATAAATTCACACGATAAGGTGTTCTTTTTTTATGAAGCAGGCGGAGTTCCTATGCAAAAAGAAGACATAAAAACCGCCGCAATAATAATTGGCCCCGAAGGTGGATTTTCACCCGATGAGGCAAAGCTTTTGGAAAAGAGTGGCGCCGAAGTAACAACGCTTGGTCCCAGAATCCTTCGTGCCGAAACCGCACCCGTTGCAGCACTCACCATGCTCATGTTCCAAACGGGAAATATGTAATAAAAATCAAACAACACAACCTCAATTCAAGTTGACAAATAAGAGGTTGTGTTGTAAAATGTAAAGGCAATTTATAAAAACAACAACCTATTAAAACAGCAAAAACAAAATACGCCTCCTTAGTTAAATGGATATAATAAACCCCTCCTAAGGGTTAGTTATGCGTTCGATTCGCGTAGGGGGTGCCAAAAAGCCGACAGCTAAAGCAGCAGTCGGTTTTTACTTTTTTATAACGATAAAAGAATTAAAAGGAATAGGTTTTGCTCTTTATTGATTGAATCATCTGACTGACGAATAAATCTAAAACAAGTAATTGGGTTTATGGGAGTTGTAAAGTTATTTGCTGTTGTGTTTTTTTGTGAATTATGTTAGACTAGAGGTATCAAATTGATTAAAAACAAAAAAGAGAGTGGGTTGGTATATGTTTAAAAGACAAAATGGTAATTTGGTTTCGGCAAAAGTCAGAGATTCAAACATTGAATTATATCGAATAATAACAATGCTTCTGATTATAGTGCACCACTATGTGGTCAACTCAGGCTTGACAACCGAAAACTATATTTTTTCAAATCCAACTTCAGCCAAATCGTTATTTTTGCTTCTTTTGGGTGCGTTTGGCAAAACGGGGATTAATTGTTTTGTGTTGATTACCGGTTATTTTATGTGTACTTCAAAAATTTCGGCAAAAAAATTTGCAAAACTATTTTTTGAAGTGATTTTTTATAAATAT
>JAZNEE010000020.1:0-7380 GCA_045588405.1 Acutalibacteraceae bacterium | reverse complement strand
TTAAAATAAATTTTATTTAAAGGCAGAAAAATTATGGAACTGACAAATCCCTCAACAATTAAAGAAGTTTTGACAAAAAACGGCTTTTCTTTCAAAAAAAGTTTGGGACAAAATTTTCTTATTAACCCCTCTGTTTGTCCTAAAATGGCAGAAAGCGCCGTGGCGAATGGTGAAACGGCAGTTTTGGAAATTGGTCCCGGTATTGGTGTTCTTACCGCCGAGCTTGCCAAAAAAGCAGAAAAAGTTGTTGCTATTGAGCTTGACGAAAGATTAAAGCCTGTCCTTCCCGAAACTTTGGCCGATTTTGATAATATAGAAATTGTTTTCGGCGATGCTATGAAACTTGATATTGCCGAAATTATCAGAACCCGATTTGAAGGACGAAAGGTGGCTGTTTGCGCCAACCTCCCCTACTACATCACTTCACCCATTATAATGATGCTGCTTGAAAGCAAGCTCCCCATTTCCTCTATCACCGTTATGGTACAAAAGGAAGCTGCCGACCGAATTTGTGCCGAAATTGGAAGTCGCGAAGCCGGTGCCGTTACGGTAGCCGTTGGTTATTACAGCAAAGCAAAAACACTCTTCAACGTTTCACGCGGTTCGTTTATGCCTGCGCCAAATGTTGACAGCGCAGTTATTCGTCTTGATATACTGGAAAATCCGCCTTTCGAGGTAGGAAACGAAAAGGTGTTCTTTAAATTTATCAAATCCGCATTTGCCCAACGCAGAACAACATTGGTCAACGCGGTGTCTTCCGGTATGAATATTTCGAAGGAAGATATAAAGAGCGTCCTTTTGGCAGCAGGTCTTAGCGAAACAGTACGAGCTGAATCTCTTAATATGGAACAGTTGGCCAAAGTCAGCCGTGAGCTTTGCAAATTTAAAGCATAATGTAAATCAAAGCAAAAATAAGCATTTCATCGGTTTCCTCGGATGATAAAAGCAGAAGCAAAACAACTATCAGCGCAATGTCTTTATCGAATTTCAATCCTTTAAAATTAAGCATTTTCAAGAAGTCAAAGCCTTTGTTTTGCTTTTGAGGTAAATGCTCATTTCTTTGCGGTTCAACCCTTTTTTGGGGTTCGGATTTAGAGTGCTGTTGCCTTTCTGTTTGTCCGACTTTTATAAAATTTGGAACGGGAGGCATATCACCACCGGAAACCGCCATGTCGGCACGTCGTTGCATTTCGCGGATTCTTTGCTCGGCATCTCGTTGCATTTTTTGAATGTTTTGTTCAGCCACAATACACCACCCTAAAACAAATCTAATAAACCTTGGTCTTTTAACACAGGTATAAGGGTTGCAAGTTTTAGTAATTTAACTGCTTTTTCAACTCTTTCCTGCCTGATTTTCGACAAATGTGGTTTTAACGCAAAAAGCAGAGCCGTTCGACTATCGTTTTTTTGTGAATTAAAAGCAGAAAATATATTCATAAGCTTTATTGGGTCAAACCCTTCGGGTAACATCCCTGTAAGACCCACCGCATCGTTAGGGCTTTCTTTGGGTGACATTTCGGGAGCGTTGCTGCCGTCGTCCGCAAACAAGGTTTTTGCCATATTCATTATTTTTTCCATTCCTTTAGGATCGTTCAACAACTCGGATATTTTTCCTGCCATATCATCCACAGAACTGTCACCCCTTTTTAAAAACCTATCGTTTTAATTGTTATTGTTTTTGTTGATTGATTTCATTATTTCATCAGTTACACGTTTATCCTTCATGGCGTTTCGCACCTTTTCGGCACTTTTGCCGTCTAAGTGCGACAAAATCTCCTCGGTATTGCCGTTTTTGGCGGCACTTTTTAGTTGTTCCGGATTCATTCCAAGCTTTGCCGCCGCGAGATTTATCAGTTTTTCCACCTGTTTTTCATCCATTAACATTCCACCCCTTTCATATACAATATATGACAATGACCGTTCCAAGATTACTTAAATCAAGGTGATAAAGATTTTATGAGAATATTAGTTTTATCTGATTGCCACGGTGCTGTAAGCAGGGTTCAAAAAGCTATTGAAGCCCAACCGGATGCCAAGCACGTGTTTTATTTGGGTGACGGTGTTCGCGATGTTCAAGAGATAATAAGTTTCTACCCCGATCGAATTTTCCACTTGGTTAAAGGCAACTGTGATTTTAGCAGTGATTTACCGATACATGGTGTTGCCGATATAAACGGCGCAAAAATATTTTTTACACACGGCCACAGAAGCTTTGTTAAGCAAGATACTGCCGTTTTGCGAGCTATTGCAGGCAATTTTGGTGCAAAAATTGTTCTTTACGGACACACTCATATCGCAAACGTTGAATATTCCGACGGTGTTTATTGCATCAATCCGGGTGCATTGTCAGGTAGCCGCAATGGTCCTGAAAGTTATGCTGTTATTGATATTTTACCCGAGGGAATTATGCCTATAATTATAAAAATCTAACGGAAGGAAGTATAGATTTTGAAATTGTTCAAAAGCAAAATTCAGGAATTTGACAATTCATATTTAACTCAAAACAATCCGCTTTATAAAGGCGATACAGTCGCAAAACCCATATTCCCTGCCAGAACTATTGTTATCAGCTTTTTGGTTGTAATACTAATAGGAACGGCATTGCTTTGTATGCCTTTTTCTTCAGCTAGCGGACAATTCACCAACCCTTTAACCTCGCTTTTTACAGCCACCACCTCAACCTGTGTTACAGGACTTGTTTTGGTCGACACAGGCTCTTATTGGTCTACTATCGGTCAGGTTATAATACTTGCTCTTATTCAAATAGGTGGTCTTGGACTTGTTACCCTAACAACGTTTTTTGTTGTTATTTTAAGACAAAAAATAGGTCTTGGAAGCATAACCCTTGCGTTATCGTCAACGGGTTCGCAATCTATAAGGAATTTAAGATCACTCGTGAAGTTGATTGTTTTATCAACACTCACCATTGAGCTGATCGGCACCGCGTTGCTTTGTGTTCGGTTTGTGCCTTTGTTTGGTATGAAAAAAGGACTTTGGATAAGTTTGTTTACCGCCATTTCGGCCTATTGTAATGCGGGAATTGATATTTTTGACGGTGAATTCACTTCGCTCACTGCTTATTATTCCGACCCGTTTGTAAACTGTGTTGTTATGGCACTAATTGTTATCGGTGGCCTTGGTTTTCTTGTTTTTCAAGATCTTATTTTCTATCGCAAAACAAAAAAGCTGATGCTTCACACAAGGGTTGTGGCACTTTTCACTTTGGTTTTGATTATAACCGGTGCTATTGTTTATTTTTCGTTTGAATTCACAAACCCAAACACCTTGGGAAATCTTAATTTTGGCGATAAAATTCTGGCTTCGTTCTTTCAATCAATAACCACACGTACCGCAGGCTTTAACACGGTTGATTTCGGCAGCATGTATGAACCAACCAAGCTTTTTACTTGCCTTTTGATGTTTATCGGCGCCGCACCGGGTTCAACGGGTGGCGGTGTTAAGGTTACCACCTTTGTTGTTATTTTGATGACGATTGTCGCTGCTTTTTGCAACCGAAAAGATACTGTTATTTTAAAAAGAACGGTTGACCACAGCGTTGTTTACAAATCCTTAGCGCTTATTGCCTCAGGGTTGCTTTTCTGTGTCATCACATCGTCTATTATCATTGTTGAATGTGACACGGTTTCGACCATTGATGCTATTTTTGAAGCAGTTTCGGCTTATGGCACAGCAGGTGTTACGGCGGGTGCAACCGCACATCTTGGCGTTGCTTCGAAGATTGCCGTTATTCTCACAATGTTTATTGGACGCGTGGGTTCGTTCTCGATATTTATGGCTATGACACTTAAAGAAAACGAACAGCAAGGAAGAAAGGTTTTGCCAAGTGGCGAGATAATGGTGGGTTAATGAAAAGCATAATGTTTATCTGCCACGGGAACATTTGCCGTTCTCCTATGGCTGAATTTATATTCAAGAAAATGCTTTTTGAAAAAGAACTTGAAAACGAATTTTTTGTTTCATCTTGTGCAACAAGCACCGAGGAAATATGGAACGGCATCGGCAACCCCGTATACCCTCCTGCTCGTGAAGAACTTTTAAAGCACGGTATATCTTGCGATGGCAAACGCGCTGTTCAGCTTAGCAAAGAAGACTATCAAAAATATGATATGCTGATTTGTATGGATTCACGTAACGTTCGCAACGCTTTGACTATTTTAGGAGGAGATCCACAAAATAAACTCTGCAAACTTATGGATTTTACCTCAAAAGGTGGCGACGTTGCTGACCCTTGGTACAGCGGTGATTTTAGCACAGCATACCGCGACATTGAAGCAGGATGTAAGGCTTTACTTGAAAAATTGATATAAAAAAAGCAACCTTGAATCCAAGGTTGCTTTTTGTTTTGGTAAAAATTAGTTAAGTGCGGTTTCGAGCATATCGGCTGCACCTAAAAGATAATCGGCATAGAATTTTTCAAACTCGCCTTTGTTTACAAGCTCGGTCAAATTCTGGTCGATAGGCATACGGCCGAGAGGCATTATCTGCAATTGTCCGCACAATTCCTCAAACTTACTTTCACCGAAAATATTAATTGCCTTTCCGCAATCAGGACACTTGACATAGCTCATATTCTCAACCATGCCGAGAACGGGAATATCCATCATAGAAGCCATGTTGCAAGCCTTTTTAACGATAAGCGAAACAAGATCCTGAGGTGATGTTACAACAACTGCACCGTCGATGGGCAAAGACTGATAAACGGTAAGAGGAACGTCACCGGTTCCGGGAGGCATATCGACAAACATATAGTCTACCTCGCCCCAATAAACGTCGGTCCAGAACTGTTTAACTGCGCCTGCCAAAACTGGGCCTCTCCAAACAACGGGAGCATCGGGACTCTCAAGCAACAAATTGCAAGACATAATCTTAATGCCGTTGGCAGTTTCTTCGGGCAAGATTCCTTTGTCGTTCATTTTGGCTCTTGTATCAATGCCAAACATTCTGGGAATTGACGGGCCTGTGATATCTGCATCGAGAATACCAACCTTATAACCCTTACGGCTCATTAAAACAGCAAGCATTGCGGTAACCATTGATTTACCAACGCCACCCTTGCCGCTGACAACACCGATAACGTGCTTAACCGAGCTATGTTGATTGAGTTTTTCTCTGAAATCGTTTTGTTCTTCGCTGTGTGCTTTTGAGCAACTACTGCAATCACCTGTGCAACCGCTGTCGCTACATTTTCTTTCTTCTGCCATTTTCATTTCCTCCGAAACTTAAAAAAATCAAAATCAAAACCGGCAAAACTGCCGGTTTTAAAATAGTTTACTTCTTTTTAGTGTTTTTATTATCGGTTTCTTTCTGTTGACCGAGTTGAAGGAAGTCGTGCAAAGAAAGTTCTTTGATTTGAGGCTTTTCTTCGCCTTCAACCTCAACCTCGGGAAGAAGGGTCATACCAGACGGTGCCGAAATACCGCTTTGGTTATAAGTGAATTTTGCCTCTGCAACAAGCTTAACGTTTGCAGTTTTCATAGTACCCTTAGCCTCGGAATTATCGGGGTCAACCTCACTCTTATCTTCATACTCGTAAGAATATTCGTAGGTTACGGTTTCGTCAATAAGTCTACCTTCGGTGTCAATTGTTCCGCTGACACTCAACGAAACAGGTTTAGTTTCCATTTCCAAATCGCCCTCGGCAAAAAAAGGTCCAAAAGCTTTTTTAGGATCGAAACCTTTATCATCAGCCTTATATTTGATAACAAAAGCGTGACCACCAGAGCTTGTGTTGAGAATTACGGTATCGACAACCTCTAAATCAGAAGCATCAAAAACTGTAATGTTGTTATGAATGTCGTTTATGTAATCATTTGTAGCTTTATCGTTCACGAGTAAATAGGTTGTATCCACCTTGAAACCATAAATGTTCTTACCATCAGAATACATAGCAACAGAATCATCGATGCCACCTGATTTAACTTCGTGCTCATACAAGAACTGCTTATTAGCACCTGTGCCAATATACTTATAATCCAAACTCAAAAAATCCGACTGACTATCCTCACCGTAAGTAAGGTTGCGACGATAGCTCATCTTAAAACCCAAAGCTTCTGCACCGGTAATGCTTACGGCCGTTTTATCAAAAGCATTATTTACAAGACTTATGGTATTTTGGTCAACCGAATCTCCTGTGGTGTTCTTGATATCTTCCTTTTCCTTGCCGCAGGCACACATTGATAATACTAAAATTGCAACCAAAATAACAGCAAAAATTTTCTTCATATAAAATCCTCTTTATCACTAAATTGAAATCACAAGACTTAAAAACACATCAAAATCTATATGTTTTACTCATTATACCACAAAGAATTCAAAAAAACAACAATATAGACCAATTTTTTTGATATAAAAAGGTTGTAATTATTTGTAAAATCTGCAATAATATATAAGAATATAATTAACTCTAATTATGGAGGCTAAAAATAATGACCCAGTTTGAAAAAATGGCAGAGCTTTTGTTACCCAACATAGATAAAGAGCCTTCTTATTATGAAGAACTTTATCCTAAACGCAATCTGCCCGAAGGTGCAAGAGTTACTCGCGTTGCACCCAGCCCCACAGGCTACTTACATTTAGGAACTCTTTTCGTTTCGCTTATCAACCGTCTTGTTGCAGACTCCACCGGCGGTATCTTCTTCACTCGTATTGAAGACACCGACAAAAAGCGTGAAGTTGAAGGTGGCATTGCCGACATTATTAACGGCATCAAGCGTTTCGGAATTAAGATTGACGAAGGCTTTGTTGAAGCCGATAAGGAAGTTGGCGCTTACGGGCCTTATAAGCAATCGCAACGTGCTGAGATTTATCAATGCTATGCAAAATCTCTTATCAAACAAGGTCTTGCCTATCCTTGCTTCTGTTCGGAAGAGGATCTTGCCGCAGCAAGAGAAAAACAGGAAGCCGCAAAAATCCGTACAGGCTATCACGGTGAATTTGCAAAGCACAGAAACATAAGCTATGAAGAGGCAAAGGCCCTTATTGATGAGGGAAAGCCTTATGTAGTTCGTCTTAAATCGGGCGGCAGTGAGGAAAGAAGAATAATCTTCACCGATGGCATTAAGGGAAAAATTGAAATGCCCGAGAATGATGAGGATTTTGTTCTGCTTAAATCTGACGGAATTCCTACCTACCATTTTGCTCATGCAGTAGATGACCATTTAATGCGCACAACCCACGTTATCCGCGGTGATGAATGGATTTCTTCTACCCCCAAGCATTTAGAGCTGTTTAAGATTTTAGGCTTTAAGGCTCCCAAATACGCCCACGTTGCCCCTATTATGAAAATGGATGAAGGCGGAAAACGTAAAATTTCCAAGCGTAAGGACCCCGAAGCTGCAGTTCGTTACTTCATTGAGGAGG
>JAZNEE010000019.1:0-3680 GCA_045588405.1 Acutalibacteraceae bacterium | reverse complement strand
CTAAGACCGCTTGGCCTCCGACTTCTCGGTTGTACCATTTGCGGCAAGACCTGCAAGCACCATTGCGGCACCTGCTCTGAGGTCGGTTGCTTTTACGGGGGCAGAATTAAAGGATTCAACACCTGTGATAACAGCAACTTTACCGTCAACCTTGATTTTTGCACCCATCATGGTAAGCTGGTCAACATATTTGAATCGATTGTCCCAAACACCTTCGGTCATAATGCTGACACCGTCGCAAAGCGCCAAAAGGGTGGTCATTTGCGGTTGCATATCGGTCGGGAAACCGGGATGTGGCATTGTGAGAACGTGGCAACTTTTGGGTCTACCGCTCATTTTCACTCTGACAGCTTCATCAAATTCTTCAATTTCAGCACCTGCTTCAATAAGCTTGGCTGAAATAGACTCAAGATGCTTAGGAATAACGTTCTTGATAAGAAGGTTACCGCCTGTAATTGCGGCGGCTATCATATAAGTTCCGGCCTCGATTTGGTCGGGAATAATGCTGTATGTTGTGCCGTGAAGGCTTTCTACACCGCGGATTTTAATAACGTCGGTACCGGCACCCATGATATTAGCGCCCATAGAGTTAAGGAAGTTGGCAAGGTCAACGATATGCGGTTCTCTCGCGGCATTTTCAATAACTGTGAGACCTCTTGCTTTAACTGCGGCAAGCATAATATTAACGGTGGCACCAACCGAAACCTTGTCAAGATAAACCGAATTACCCACAAGGTCTTTAGCCGAAGCGTTTACCATACCGTTATCGATGGTAACTGTGGCACCCAAAGCCTCGAAGCCTTTAATATGCTGGTCGATAGGTCTAACGCCAAAATCACATCCGCCGGGAGGTGCAACCTTTGCTTTTTTAAAGCGTCCGAGCATTGCACCGATAAAATAGCTGCTGGCACGCATTTTTGACGACATATCTGCCGATAAAATGTATGAATTTATATGTCTCGGGTCGATTTCAACCGTGGTACTGTTAATAACTTTAACATTGGCACCGAGCTCATAGAGTATGCGAACTATAACGTTAACGTCGGAAATTGCGGGTACGTTTTCTATTCTGCAAATTCCGTCGCAAAGAAGAACTGCAGGTATTATGGCAACAGCAGCGTTTTTGGCACCGCTTACTTCTATTTCACCGTTCAGCGGGTTTCCGCCGTTTACAATGATTTTTTCCACAGAACGCACTCCAATCTTTAAAAGTTATAAACTTCTATCTTATTATCACCGCAAATTTCGGTAATAATAAAACAAAGTGAAGAAAATAAAGCATAACATACCATATTTTAGTATACACATATAAAATTATACACAATTTGTTAACGTTTGTCAATCGTAATATCAATATATGCCCAAATATATATCAAAAAAATCAATATTTTGGGGTTTCAAGCTGTAAATTTAACGGTTAACCGCGCGTTTAAAGACGAAATTTTGGGTTTTAAAAATCAAAAAGTAAAAACATTGTAATCTTTTTTGTGAAAAAAGTGCTTGTAATGAAGGGATGTATGATGTAAAATAATCAAGAAAGAGGTGAATTGTTATGGGATTTGAAAACAACCAGAACACCATTACTTTTAGCTTGGGTAATGACCAAGAGATGGAAGTTAGAAGGATAATGCTTGAAGTGTATAATGCACTTAAAGAAAAAGGATATAATCCTATAAACCAGTTGGTTGGTTATATTTTGTCTGAGGATCCGACATATATTACTACCCACAATAATGCCCGTAACCTTATCCGCCGCATCGACCGCGACACATTGTTGCAGATGCTTGTAAAGTACTATCTTACCCACTAATTTTAAAACTAACAAAAATCCACGCCGTTGGCGTGGATTTTTGTTAGTTTATTCTTTTTCGATTTTAATTGTATTTGGAATTGTGTTTGACGCTATGGTGATATAGGTTATTATAATTCCTATACCCAATATATAATAGGTTGGAACGGTCGGACTTGCAACTTTGTTGGAAAAACCAACTACCGAACAAATAATTTCGGGTATTGTGGCAAGTGCCGAGAAGGTTGCTGCCAATGAGCCCAAAGGATAAACCAAACGGAAGTTGAGCGTTGTTTTAACTCCACTGTTAGCCTTGCTTAAATTAAGGAAGAAAAATATTGCAAAAGTCAAAGCAAAAATCTCATAAACGGTGCGAACTCTTAAAGGCTTGGCGGTGTAAATTTCATAGGCGGTGATAAATTCATAAAGCAACGAGCTTAAAAGCAAAAGGAAAATGGGTTTGGCAGGCTTGAATTTCAAAAGTTCGGAAGCCGCTAATATTAAACAAGCCAAGCATCCCAACATTGGCAGTAACATTGACAGCAACGGTTTTAAAAGACCGATGAATCCCTCTAATAAAAAGGTGCCCACAAACGGAAAAGTGATAAAGGGTATAGCTGTGGCAACAAGTATGCCCGAAACAATGCATATTACAGCGCCTAAAACTCCTGTTTTTCCAATCTGTTTTGGACAACGGAAGGCATAAAAATTGTTTGCAGCGGTGTAAACGGTGGGCAAAAGGCAAAGCACAGTACCCAAAATGTTAAGCCAAAGAAATTGCGGTTTTAAAAAGGCAGTTTCGGGTTCGGTGAGAAACGCAATTTGCAAAAAGCGGAACACCAAAAACAGCAGTATTGAAAAAATAAAACATTTGGTTGTAAATCTCAGTTTCAATTAAAAACCTCCTGCGGTGATTTTAAATTAGCCGTTTACATATAAATTATATGTATCACAACCGATTCCTACCGCAACAAAATAATTTTAGTTCAAATTATGCGGTTTGTCAACGGCTTAATAAAGAAAAGGAGCGTTTTTATGAAAGGAATTTACATTTCGGCAATTGTTGTACTGTTTTTATGCTCAACACTTTTTCCGCTTTTGTCCTTGGGCGATGTTGAGCTTGTTTCGGCACAAACACCTTCTGTGATTATCGAAAACACCGATACGGATGAGGAACTTTTCAGAGTTTTGAGGGAAGACACGGGAGAGGTTGAAATAATAGCGATGACCGACTACATTTGCGGTGTGGTTGCCGCAGAAATGCCGGCCGAATATGAAGTTGAGGCGCTTAAAGCTCAGGCGGTGGCGGCTTACACCTTTGCTTGTCACCGAAAGGCAGCAAGGCAGGACAAGGACTATGACGTGACCGATACAGTTGCGGATCAGGCATATATTTCACCTGATGAGCAACGCCAAAAATGGGGTGACGGTTATGAAAAATACAGCCAAAAGATAAAACAAGCGGTAGAAAGTGTTAAAGGTCAGGTTTTAACCTTTGAAGGCAAGACGATTCTTGCGGCTTATCACAGCATTTCGGGTGGAAAAACCGAAGCGGCGGCTAACGTTTGGGGCGATGGTTACCCCTATTTGCAAAGCGTTGAAAGTGTTGGAGATGTTTTGAGTCCAAATTATCTGAACACTTATGTATTTACTGAGGATGAACTCAAAAAAGCGTTTAAGGATAAAGGGGTTGAGTTTTCGGGCAGTGCAGAAGGGTGGTTTAAGGATAAAAAAACATCTGATTCAGGCACGGTGTTATCCATAAAGGTGTGCAAAACCGAGTTTACGGGCAAGGAAATCCGAAAAATACTTGGACTCAAAAGTGCCAATTTTGATATAACCTTTTCTGAAGGAAAATTCACATTCACGGTACGCGGTTACGGTCACGGAA
>JAZNEE010000018.1:0-2528 GCA_045588405.1 Acutalibacteraceae bacterium | reverse complement strand
GATAAACGTTGTCAGCAAGCCAAAGTTTATCAATTTTATCCGACTTTGCATTTTCTTTATCGATAATCTGCGTCGCAATATTTTTTAAATTTTCAAGTGCATCTGTTTCTGAAATGCCCAACGTAACCTGATTGGACAACTGATAAACATAAGCCTTGGAATTGCTTCCTTCACCGTAAAAACCACGGAAGGTCAAACCAATTTTACCAACGCTTTCAGCGATATTTTTAAGCTCACCCGTACTGTTTAGTATAGGAAGGTGCAACATAAGTGAAGCTCGCATACCGGTGCCTAAATTGGTTGGGCATTCGGTAAGAAATCCTAATCTATCGTCAAAAGCGAATTTAAGTTTTTGTGATAACATTGTGTCGATTTTATCGCAAAATTCATAAGTTTCGTTAAGACAAAAACCGGGGTTTAAAACCTGAATTCTTAAATGGTCTTCCTCACCTATCATTATTGACAAACGCTCGTCATCCGAAACAAAAAGTATTCTTCCTTCTCTTGTGTTAGCAAATTTCGGGCTTATTATATGTCTTTCAACCATAGAATAGATTTCATATTCACTAATGGTTTCCATATAAACCTTGCGTAATTTAACGCCAAAATCACACTTTTCAACAGCGTCAGCAATCTGATTATTAACCTCCTTTAATTTTAACAAAGGAAGCCTTGAAGGAAACGGCACGCCTTCCAGATTTCTTGCAAGTCGAACACGAGTGCTTATTACACATCCAATATTTTTAGTTTCATACCACAACATTACTTGTCCCCCGAAATTTTTTTGATTTCATCGCGCAAAACTGCGGCCTTTTCATATTCTTCTTTTTCAATGGCTGTTTTAAGCTCGCGTTTTAACTTCTCAACTTCACCTAAATCATCGTTTTTTTCTGTATTGATTTTAGATTCAGCATTATTCATATTTGCATTTCTTTTACCCAAATGGTTAGTTCGTCCGTGAAGTCTTACAAGTGCCGGTTCAAGCTGTTTAATAAACGTTTTATAGCAATTTCCGCAACCAACCTTGCCCGTTTTTGAAATATCACCAAAAGAACAACCACAACACTCACAGGTGATTTTTTTGGCAGTAGGCTCAACGGTCGATTTTAAAAACGAAGACAAAAGTCCAAACATATCATCGCTTTGGAAGCTCTTGTTGATTGATTTTGCACACTCCGAGCAAAGATACATATCGGTTACAACACCGTTAACAACAGTATGAATATGATTTGTTGCTTTATTACTTTCGCAATTTTGACAAAACATAAAATCACCTCAGAATTATATCTGTGACATTAACATCTGCTTTAAAATAGCAGCCCTAACAGCATCCCTTAAATGAACGGGGATTTCTCTCATAACGGGTGATGAAACAGCAGAATACATAAGTTTTACTGAATTCTCATTAAGCAAACCACCTCTAAGGCAGTTATCAAGCACTACCCTTGCCGTTACATCATCAATCTCTGAACCTATGGTATTAACAAGGTGCATTAGTGCCGATGATTTATCAAGCACAACCTTCTTGATTCTTATATATCCACCACCACCACGACGGCTTTCAACGATATATCCGTGTTCGGGGATAAATCGTGATGATATAACGTAATTTATCTGGCTTGGCACACATCCGATTCTTGAAGCAAAATCATTTCTTTGAATTTCAGCTGTGTTATGCTCCGATTCGTCAAGCATTCGATTTATTTCTTCTGCAATAAGGTCGCTGAGTCTCATAAAAAACTCCTCCTTTTGTTTTTGTGAGTATATTATATCTTATTGGTCAAAGAAAGTCAAAGTCAAATTTTGGTTATATTGAAATATTTTTGCTCAAAATTTTAATATACATCCCCGATTCGTTAATTTGCTTCGATTTTCTTCGTTTTTCTTAAATTTTCAAAATTACATTCATTCACAAAATTCAAAACACAACATAATATGTCTTAGAAGACTTGAAAGGAGGAAAAAATCAATGTGTAACGGCTTTGGTGGCGGCAATTGCTGCTGGATCATCATTCTTCTCGTTATTATCTTCTTCTGCTGTGGCAATGGTAATAACGGCTGCGGAAACGGTTGCGGTGATAACTGCTGCTGCTAACCCTCTTTCTCTTCGAGGTCGGTGCAAAAGCACCTACCTTTTTTAATTTTCTTAAAGTCAACGTTTGTGTTGACATATTTAGATAATAATATTATTATTATAATATATTGCTATATAAAAAGTTGTCGAAACGCCGAAAGCAGAATAAATTAAAAAAGCTTGATAGTTTGGAGTTGTTTTATGGAGTTTTTAAGACGTTCTTGGGCTGAAATCGATTTAGACAAAGCCCTCTATAATTGGGATAAAATTAAAGAAATGGCTTGTGATAGGTTTATTATGCCGGTTGTAAAGGCTGATGCTTACGGACACGGTGCCAACGTTTTGGCCGAGCTTTATGAGAATAATGGTGCTGAAGGCTTTGCTGTTTCAAATATTAACGAGGCTATTAAGCTTCGTAAATATGGAATCACCAAGCAAATTCTTGTTATGGGCT
>JAZNEE010000017.1:0-3195 GCA_045588405.1 Acutalibacteraceae bacterium | reverse complement strand
CAAAAGCTCGGTAACACGGCGAATTTCACCCGAAACACGGATTTTATCCTCGTTAGCGGTAGTGAACTCCGATTTTGCTGTGATAATCTCGGCTTCAACTTTTTTAAGTTCAGATGTTGCCGAATTATAAAGGTCAGTGAGCGTTGCATTTTTCTCGGCAAGCTTCATAATTGCTTTATTGAGGTCTTTTATCTCGCCCGCACGACTCAAAATACCTGTGTTTTTAGAAAGTGAACCACCGGTTAGCGAACCGCCTGCATTTACAACCTGACCGTCCAAGGTTACGATTTTAAAGCGATAATTATGCTTTTTAGCAATGCTAACAGCACAGTCAAGGTCTTCGGCTATAACGATTTTGCCGAGCAAATCACCGATGATATCTTTATATTTAGAATCGGTATCAACTAATTCACTTGCAACACCAACATAACCAAAGGCATTTTCCAAACCTTTTTCATCCAAATGTCTCGGTTTTGTGGTTGCTATGGGTAAAAACGTTGCACGACCTTTATTCTGTGATTTCAAAAATTCAATTGCGCGTTTAGCATCGTTTTCAGTTTCGACAACAACGTTTTGTAAGGCATTACCAAGTGCAATTTCAATAGCAACGGCATACTCTTTTTTAACGTTGACAAGTTTACTTACAGGGCCGTGAACACCGCGAAGAAGTCCCTTTTCGGCCTCTTTAACAACCGATTTTGTAGGCATTCCCATGCCTTCCATATTGCGTTCAAGTTCTTCCAAAATGGCAACTCTACGCTTTTTATCCTCAATATCAAGACGGTTTTGGTCAAGTTTCTGCTTGGTTTCCTCTTGAGTTTGTTTTCTTGATTCGAAAATCTTCTCTCTGCCTTTTAATGCATTTTCGCATTCAAGTGCAGTTTCTTCAGCCTTTTTGAAGAAATCTTCTAAATCTTTAAGTTCATTCGAAAGTTTTTGGGCCTCTTGTTGTTTTTCAACAATCGAAGCATCAAGGGAAACGTTTCTTGCTTCTATTTCGGCAAGTGAAGATTCGGCTGTAACCATCTTAACTCTATATTCCGAAATAGTTGCGGAATAAGTGTTAAGTTGTTTTGTCAAATCCTCAATCTGACGGGAAATAACCTCGCTGTTGCTGATAAGACCATTAAGTTCAGCTTCAAGCTTAACAGCTTCTGCATTAAGACGCTCTGTCTCCTGTCTTTTTTCTTCAATAAGGTTTTGACGGATTTCAATTTCAACCTTGGATTTTTCATCGGAATTTTCAAGCTCGAAAATATCCTTTTTAAGGTTTTCAACAGTTTCTTTATTATGCAAAATATTAGCGTTATGAAGATTTATTTCACCGTTTAAACGGGTTATATCTTCCTCATAGCTCGCAACTGTGCGACGCATTTCATCAATTCGCATGGTGATTGTAGAAAAGTTTTCGGAACCCGATTCAATATTTGCGGCAACCTCTAAAAGTCCGCTTTCAACCTCGTTATACTGTGCTCTTGCTAAGGTGATTTTTTCGTCCTGAGCTTTGAGCAAATCGTTTGACTGATTTAAGGAATTAAGCCAAAGACCGATTTCAAGCTCCTTTTTAACGGCAGCAAGCTCGATAAACTTTTCGGCCTTTTTGGATTGCTCCTCCAAAGGTCCTACACGGCCTTCAAGTTCTTGCATAATGTCTTTAAGACGGAGCATATTATCGTCAGCCTGAGCTAATCTGCGTTCGGCCTCTAATTTTCTGTAACGGTATCTTGAAATACCACTGGCTTCTTCAAAAATATCACGGCGTTCATCCGATTTTGAACTTACGATATTATCAATCTTACCCTGACCGATCATAGAATAACCATCGCGGCCAAGACCTGTATCCATAAACAACTCGTGAACGTCACGAAGACGCACTACCGCCTTGTTAATAAGATACTCACTCTCGTGCGAACGATAGTAACGGCGGGTTACAGCCACTTCATCATTATCAAAATTTAGGCTTCGGTCACTGTTATCGATAACAAGTGTAACCTCAGCAAAGCCATGAGGACGACGGTCAGTAGTTCCGCTGAAAATAACGTCCTCCATAGACTGTCCGCGAAGATTCTTGGTTGACTGTTCGCCCAAAACCCAACGAACAGCATCGGAAATGTTACTCTTTCCGCTACCGTTGGGACCAACAACAGCCGTAACACCCTTGCCGAAACGCAAAACCGTTTTATCGGCAAAGGATTTAAAGCCTTGAATTTCGATAGATTTTAAAAACACCTTTAATTCATCCTTTCGGGTATCAGTTCAAATTCATCAGAAGGAATCGATGAATCCTCAACCACCCTCAATATATATCCTTTGATTTTAAGTGCCTCTAAATTGGCACGCTTTTGTCCTATAACCTTTGTAACTTCTTTAGGGTTAACTTTTATTATGTAATTACCCTGTTCTTTAATTTCAGATAAAATTTTGTCTAAATAAATTTTGCTTTTGACAAGTTCTCCAAACGACGGATGCCACGGACCTGCAACAAAAGAACTTTGGTCGATACTATGAAGTCCCAAGCGGATTACCTCAATGTTTTCATTTTGGAACATTGGCAATAATTTAGCACAAAGAGTAACCGAAGCATCAATTGTTGGAGGAACGTAAATTCCTTCGTTATATGCTCTTGCCAAATAAGTATTTTTTAGAGTTATTGTGGGGTAAATTCTGACAGTTTTAGGCTTTAGTGCGATTATCTCTTTTGCGGTAGCAATATCCTTTTCATAACTACTACCCATAAGACCTGTCATCATTTGAAGCCCAAGTTCAAAACCGTTTTCTTTAATAAGCCTTGAAGCTAAAACAACATCCTCTGCAGAGTGACCCCTTAAATTGAGTTTTAAAACATCGTCGCACATGCTTTGAGCACCAAGCTCAATAGCGGTTACACCGAAAGCTTTTAAAACACTTAAAATTTCCCTATCAATACCATCGGGCCTTGTTGAAATCCTTATACCGCAAACGTCACCGTTTTTAACAAACTCATAAGCCGCCTGCAACAAAGATAACATATAATCTCGTTCGATACAGGTAAAACTGCCACCAAAGAAAGCAATTTCGGTATTACTTGCATCATATTTTATTGATGTTTTAGCAGTTTGAACCGCTTGGCTTACGGTTTCGGCACTTGGAATGCAGTGCGTACCCGTTATACTGCATTGGTCACAAAAGCTGCACTTATGCGGGCAGCCCAAATGC
>JAZNEE010000016.1:0-2930 GCA_045588405.1 Acutalibacteraceae bacterium | reverse complement strand
GCTCAACATCCCCATGGTATCGGCTATTATGCAGTCGGTATCGGGTGATAGATTGGCTATCGCTTTGGCAACCGAAGGTGGTGTTTCGTTTATCTACGGATCTCAGTCGGTTGAAGACGAAGCTGCTATGGTAGCAAGAGCTAAGAACCACAAAGCAGGCTTTGTTAAGAGTGATTCAAACGTAAAGCCTGACGACACAATGGCAGACGTTGTTGCACTTAAAGAGAAAACCGGTCATTCTACCGTTGCAGTTACTTCTGACGGCACTTCCGACGGAAAACTCCTCGGCATTGTTACCGGCCGTGACTACCGCGTAAGCCGCATGGATCCCGCAACTCCCGTTAGCGAATTTATGACTCCGTTTGATAAGCTTGTCGTAGCTCATGAGGGCATTAGCCTTAAAGAAGCTAACGATATTATTTGGGATAACAAGCTTAATTCCTTGCCTATTATTAACGACGAGCAGCAGCTTTGCTATATGGTTTTCCGTAAGGACTATGATACCCATAAGCAGAACCCCAATGAGTTGCTTGATGCTTCCAAGAGATACGTTGTTGGCGCAGGTATCAACACCCGCGACTATGCAGAGCGTGTTCCTGCACTTGTTGAAGCAGGTGCCGCCGTGCTTTGTATCGACTCTTCTGAAGGCTTCTCTGAGTGGCAGAAGCTTACTATAGAATGGATAAGAGAGCGTTACGGCGACAGTGTTAAGGTTGGTGCAGGTAACGTTGTTGATGCAGAAGGTTTCCGTTTCTTGGCTGATTGCGGTGCTGACTTTATTAAGGTTGGTATCGGCGGCGGGTCTATTTGTATCACCCGTGAGACCAAGGGTATTGGCCGTGGTCAGGCAACTGCTCTTATCGAGGTTTGCAAAGCTCGTGACGAGTATTTTGAAGAAACCGGTATATATGTTCCTGTTTGCTCTGACGGTGGTATTGTTTACGACCATCACATCACTCTCGCACTTGCAATGGGTGCCGACTTTGTAATGCTCGGCCGTTATTTCGCAAGATTCGATGAAAGCCCCACAAACAAGGTAAACATCGGTGGCAACTACTTCAAGGAGTATTGGGGTGAAGGCTCTGCAAGAGCTAGAAACTGGCAGAGATATGACCTCGGTGGCGATAAGAAGTTGTCCTTCGAAGAAGGCGTTGACTCTTACGTTCCTTATGCAGGTACTCTTAAAGATAACGTTGCATTGTCGCTTTCAAAAGTTAAGTCTACAATGTGCAACTGCGGTGCACTCACTATCCCTGAACTTCAGCAGAAAGCCAAGCTCACCCTTGTTTCTGCAACAAGTATTGTTGAGGGTGGCGCACACGACGTTATTCAGAAAGAAAAAAGCACAGCTATAAAATAAAACTTAAAAACCGTCTCTTTTGAGGCGGTTTTTCTAATTAAAAAATTTAAAATTTGTGATTATAATACTTTAAATTTCAAAAGATATATGCTATAATATAAAATCATTTTAATTTTCATTTAGCGAGGTAAGATAATGGGCGGTTTTTTTGGGGTTGTTTCAAAAGAAGATTGCATTTTTGACTTGTTTTTCGGCGTTGACTACCATTCTCATTTAGGCACCCGCAGAGCAGGTCTTGCGGTTTATAGTGACGAAACAGGTTTTGATAGATCGATTCATAATATCGAAAACGCACCTTTCAGAACCAAGTTTTTGTCAGATTTTTCTTCAATGAAGGGTAATCTCGGCATTGGTTGTATTTCCGATTATGAGGCTCAGCCTATTTTGGTTCGTTCACATCACGGAACCTTTGCCATCACCACAGTTGGCAGAATAAACAACACCGAAGAAATTTTGGAAAACGTCATTTCCGATAAAGTACACTTTTTTGAAATGCACAATGGTGAGATAAATGCAACCGAGCTTGTTGCTGCCATTATCAACCAAAAGGATAATTTGATTGAGGGCATTAAATATGCACAGGAAATTATCGACGGTTCTATCAGTATGCTTATTTTAACCCCCAAGGGTATTTATGCCGCACGCGACAAAATGGGCAGAACTCCGGTTGTTATTGGTCAGAAGGATGAAGGCTACTGTGCTTGTTTTGAGTGTTTTTCTTATCTTAACCTTGGCTACCACGATTATAAAGAATTAGGCCCCGGAGAGATTGTCGTAATGGAGCCTGATGGCGTTAAAACTCTTTCGGCACCCGGTAAGGATCTTAAAATTTGCGCTTTTCTGTGGATTTACTACGGTTATCCTTGTTCTTCCTATGAAGGCAGAAGCGTTGAAGACGTTCGTAACAGATGTGGAGAGCTTTTGGCAAAACGAGATACCGAAAAGCCTGATATTGTTGCAGGTGTTCCCGATTCGGGTATTGCTCATGCCATCGGTTACGCTAATGCTTCGGGTGTAAAATACTCCCGTCCGTTTATAAAATACACACCAACTTGGCCCCGTTCATTTATGCCTCCAACACAGACCAAGCGTAATCTTATTGCTAAGATGAAACTGTTGCCCGTGCATGATATTATCAAGGATAAGAGCCTTTTACTTATTGACGATTCGATTGTAAGAGGAACACAAATGCGCGAAACGGTTGAGTTCCTTTATGAAAGCGGTGCTAAAGAGGTACATATTCGCCTTGCTTCACCACCAACCATGTTTAGCTGTAAGTATTTGAACTTTTCACGTTCAACCTCGGCAATGGATCTTATAGCACGCCGTGTTATAAACGAACTTGAGGGTGGAGAACCCACACCCGAGGTGCTTGAGCAGTACACCAACCCCGATACCGAAAGATATCAAAAAATGGTTGACAGCATTTGTGAAAAATTGCATTTCACATCGCTCAGATACCCCAGAATTGACGATATAGTTGAAGCAACAGGACTCAAAAGAGAAAACCTCTGCACCTATTGCTGGGAAGGTAAAGAATAATAAAAAAACACAACTTCTTTTGAAGTTG
>JAZNEE010000015.1:0-2105 GCA_045588405.1 Acutalibacteraceae bacterium | reverse complement strand
GGAGATAAAAGACAGTGGCAAAACATTCAAAGAAAAAGGCTAACTTTTTTCAGACTGCCTTATTTAAGACAACTTTGAAAATCGTTATTATCGTGATTATAACCGCTTCTCTTCTTCTGAATCTGTTTACCTTTATCATGCCGGTGGTCAAGTACTATGGCACAAGTATGTCGCCCACATTGGAGGACGGACAGATCTTAATTGTCAGCAAAATGGCTGAGATAGAAAGCGGAGATATCATAGCGTTTTATTATAATAACAAGGTTTTGGTGCGACGTGTTGTGGCGACCGGTAACGAACAGATTTCCATCGACATTTTCGGTGCTGTTTCCGTGAACGGCGAGGAACTGAATGAACCTTACATAGAAAGCAAAACCTTGGGACAATGCAATCTTGATTTTCCCTACAATGTGCCGACAGGAGCCTTTTTTGTTCTCGGCGATAACCGTGATGTGTCTATGGATAGTCGCTTAGAAGAAATTGGAGTTGTAACGGATGACAGACTGATCGGAAAGGTTGTTTTTTCGATTAAACCTTTTGGGTCGGTAAAGTAAATTTCTTTTGCAAAGAGTGGAACGACAATGAATGCTTTTGAAAATAGAAAACTGAATATAAAAAGCATTTTGTTAATCGCAATTTCCGTCATATTTTGTGCGGCGGTTTGCGTTTTGTTGTTCTGCCTGAACATCACTAAAGCCGTAGCGTTAGAACAGGAAATCCGTTGCGATATTGAAGAACATATCCATATGGACAGTTGCTATGACGGAGATTTTTTGATTTGCAAAAAGCCTGCCCACTCGCACGACGGTAACTGTTATATTGTTCTTCTAAATGAAAATGATATTAACGGTATTTTGACATTGCTCGGCAATAGCGAAACCCGTTCTCTTGAATATGTGATAACCGATACAATGTCGTCGGCACTGACATTCAATACAAATTTAAATACCTCCCAATCGACAGATGCGGATACACTTACTTTATCGCAGGATACAGTAGCGGCACTCAATACAACGATTTCTGATGAGGAAACATTGCCCGATATTGTACTTAATGAGAAAATCAACACCGTAAGCACCTTGGCTTTGGACAACCCTGCAAATAACGATACAAGCTCCACGCAGAATAACGCTTCAACATACAGCGTGGGCGATAGTCCGGTTACAGCAAATTACAATGCCAATTTTTATATTTATCTGGACGGAAAATGTACATGCATAGGAACACTGCCCTTTACAACCACTTCCAGTGGCAGTAACCGTTATAACGGCACAATACAGACAAGTGAAATACTAAACCTTGTTAATGGTGCGTTGGGAACAGACTACAACTACAATTCCTTTGATATAGCTGTGTCCACCTCGCAAAATAGCGGATATTCTACCAGCAATGTCGGTATGAACTCGGTAAATACGACTGTAGCCTATAATCAATCCAACAGCAACGTGAGAAGGGTTCGCTATGTCCGACTCATACCAAACAATGGATCGGCAAGCAGTACGGCATTTAATTTCTTTACCGTAAAATTTGAGTATCCGGACGGCAGCGTAACAACCAAATATGTTCGTTCGGGAACGACGGTAACACTTCCGACAGGTAACTATGAGTGGAAGGCCGGAAACACAACGTATAGTGCCGGACAGGCAGTAACGATAAGAAGTGCCACGACCTTCGTCGGCACACTTATCGGCCCGCCCACCTTTGTAAACGTTAATTATAATGTCAATTTCCCGACCGTCAGCGGTGTCACGGTTTCAACCAAACCCACTCTGGCAGGACTTACGGTAACGACAATTCGTGATGAATACACCGAAGGCTCACGTGTTACGGTGCGCAATGTATCACAGCAGTCGGTTGAGGGCAAGGTTAACGGCAACACCACAGGACTTTCCCGTGTGATTCAATTTAAGGGTTGGCGTGTGGGTAACAGTGATACCATTATCCAGCCAAACACAAGTCTGATCTGGGAAGAATTGCTTCAATATTCGGGTAACAGCACCACACTGAACCTGAACGCTGTATGGGAGAGCGAAGCGGTCAGAACAGCTACCTTTTTTATACGCTTTGACTCGGTTGCTGTTGATACCGACGGTAACATTACCGGA
>JAZNEE010000014.1:0-10426 GCA_045588405.1 Acutalibacteraceae bacterium | reverse complement strand
GCCTCCGACTTCCTAGGTAAATGCCGTATGGCGGTTGCCGCCAAGAAAAACTTCCGCGACAATCCCGATACCACACTTAGAGTCGCCACCAAATTTTCTAACATCGCAGCTAAATACTACACCGAAAAATGCCGCGATATTGATATCATCCACCTTAACGGTTCGATTGAAATTGCCCCTATTTTAGGACTTTCGGATGTTATTGTCGATATTGTTGAAACCGGTAAAACACTTTACGAAAACGACCTTGAGCCTATTGAAACCATAGTGCCCATTAGCGCAAGACTTATTTCAAATAAATCAAGTTACCGTTTTAAAAACGAAGGCATTGAAAAAATCAGACAGGAAATTGCCAAAATTGTGAGGGATAACAATGATTAAGATTTTAAAATTGGGTGAGGTTAATTACAACGAAATCTTTGCCCGTGGCACAGCAGATACCGACGTTTCGGATATTGTTGCCGATATAATCTATGACGTTAGAAAAAACGGCGATGCCGCGCTTTACAAATACTGCGAAAAATTTGACGGTGCTGTTCTTTCGTCCTTGGAAGTAAGCCAAGAGGAAATCGACGAAGCTTTTGCCTCAGTTGAACCGAGATTTATTGAAATTTTGGAAAAGGCTGCAGAAAATATCCGCAATTTCCATAAGCGTCAGGTTAGAAACAGCTTTATTATAAACGAGCAAGACGGCGTTGTTACAGGTCAAAAAATCATCCCTGTTGAAAAGGCCGGTCTTTATGTGCCCGGCGGCACAGCCGCTTATCCTTCCACCGTTTTGATGGACAGTATCCCCGCCAAAATTGCCGGTTGCGGTGAAATTTGTATTACAACTCCCCCATCACGTGACGGCAAGGTAAACCCCGTTATTCTCGCCGCCGCAAAGATTGCAGGTGTTGACCGAATTTTCAAGGTTGGCGGTGCTCAGGCAATAGCCGCTTTGGCATTTGGTACCGAAACCATTCCTAAGGTTGACAAAATAGTTGGCCCCGGTAACGCCTTTGTTGCCGAAGCCAAAAAGCAGGTTTACGGCACCGTTTCGATCGATATGATTGCAGGTCCCAGTGAAATTTTGGTGGTTGCCGACAAACAAAGCAACCCGAAACACGTTGCTGCCGATCTTTTGTCACAAGCCGAACACGACAAAATGGCAAGCGCTGTTTTGGTAACCGACAGTATAGATTTGGCCAAAGCCGTAAGCGAAGAACTTGAAAAACAAATCCCTGAGCTTAGCCGTTCCGAAATTGCAAGAATCTCGATTGACAACAATGGCAAAATTATTGTTGCCGATGATATTTTAAAGGCTATTGACATTGCCAACGAAATTGCCCCCGAGCACTTGGAGCTTTGTGTGGATGACCCATTTGGCATGTTAGATAAAATCAAACACGCTGGCAGTATTTTTATGGGAAGATACTGTCCCGAAGCGTTGGGCGACTATTTTGCAGGTCCCAACCACACACTTCCCACAAGTGGCACCGCAAGATTTTCAAGCCCGTTGTCGGTTGACGATTTTATTAAGAAAACACAATACACCTACTATACCAAGGAAGCACTTTTCAAGGTTGCCGAGGACGTTGCCTTCTTTGCAGAAAAAGAAGGTCTTACCGCACATGCAAAAAGTGCAATTATTAGGTTAGATAGCAAGGAAAATTAAAAATGAGCAGATTTTTAAACGAAAAGTATAAAGGCTTTGAGGCTTACGTTCCGGGTGAACAACCACAGGACAAAAAATACATAAAGCTCAACACAAACGAGTCGCCCTATCCCCCGTCGGAAAAGGTTTTACAGGCAGTAAACAGCAAAGAAGTTTCTGATTTAAGACTTTATTCCGACCCCGAATGCAAGATTTTGCGCGAGAAAATGGCAGAACTTTACGGACTCGATAAGGACAACGTTTACCTTTCAAACGGTTCGGATGATATACTCAATTTCTCGTTTATGGCTTTTGGAGGAAACGGTGTCTGTTTTCCTGAAATAAGTTATGGCTTTTATAAGGTTTTTGCCGAGCTTTACGGTATAGAATATGATGCAATTCCGTTAAAAGACGATTTTTCTATTGACCACACCGATTACTTTGGCCGTAATAAGCTTATTGTTATTGCCAACCCAAATGCTCCAACCGGTCTTTGCCTTTCGGTTGATAAGATCGAAGAAATTGTTAAAAGCAACCCTAACAGCGTTGTGGTTATCGATGAGGCTTATATCGACTTTGGCGGAGAATCTTGCTATAAGCTTATTAAAAATTACGAAAACTTGCTCGTAGTCGGTACCTTCTCAAAATCTCGCAGTATGGCAGGAGCACGTCTTGGTTTTTGCTTTGCTCAAAAGGAACTTATCGACGACCTCAACAAGATAAAATATTCAACAAATCCTTATAACCTTAATCGTTTGACACTTGTTGCAGGCGCTGCCGCTATCGACGATAACGGATATTTTATGGATAACTGCAAAAAGATTATTGAAACGAGAGATTACACCACAAAGGCTCTCGAAAATTTAGGCTTCACCGTTATTCCTTCGTGCGCCAACTTCGTGTTTGCAAAGTCGGACAAAATTTCGGGACAGGCTTTATATGAAGCGTTAAAAGAAAACGGCATTTTAATAAGGCATTTCACCACCGAAAAGATTAAGGAGTTTAACCGAATCACCATCGGCACAATGGAAGAAATGACCGAATTTATTAGAGTAACCTCAAAAATATTGGAGGAACAGAAATGAGAACTGCTGAAATTATCAGAACAACCAAGGAAACCGATATCAAGCTTTCCTTAAACCTTGACGGTAAGGGCAACAGCAAAATTGACACCAAGTGCGGTTTTTTAGACCACATGCTTACCCTTTTTGCACGTCACGGAAGATTTGACCTTGACGTGATTTGCAATGGCGACATCGAGGTTGATTATCACCACACGGTTGAGGATATTGGCATTGCTTTGGGTCAAGCTTTTTCAGATGCTCTTGGCGATAAAAAAGGTATCGTTCGTTATGGTAGCTGCATTTTGCCCATGGATGAAACCCTTATTTTATCGGCGGTTGATATTTCAGGAAGATGCCATTTGGCTTACGGACTAAATATTCCAACCCCCACCGTCGGTGATTTTGATACCGAACTTGTAAGCGAATTTTTCTATGGTTTTGTTCGCAATGCAAACGTCACCCTGCATATAAAACAGCTTGACGGAACAAATTCTCATCACATTATAGAAGGTTCCTTCAAATCGGTTGCACGTTCTCTTAAAGAGGCTGTTTCGATCGATCCACAGTTTGCCGACGAAATTCCTTCAACAAAGGGTGTTCTTTAATGATAGCAATTATTGATTACGGCGTGGGTAACCTTTTTTCACTTCGCTCGTCCATAGAATCACTTGGAATCGAAGCTACGGTTACCAACAATGCCGAGGTTATAAAAAAGGCAGATAAACTCATTCTGCCCGGTGTTGGCGCATTCAGAGATGCCGCCTGGAAACTTAAAGAATCGGGACTTCGCGAGGTTGTTATAGAAGAAGCAAAAAAAGGCAAACCACTTTTAGGAATTTGCCTTGGAATGCAGATGCTTTTCGACCAAAGCTTTGAATATGGTTGCCACGAAGGTCTTGGACTTATTAGTGGTAACGTTATTCCGTTGAAAGATAAAATTCCCGAAACACTTAACGTTCCGCACATTGGTTGGAACGCTCTTAGCATAAAACGTCAGTCCCCCATTTTGAAATATTTAAAAGACGGCGACCACGTTTATTTTGTGCACTCCTTCTTTGTTGATGGAGCAAACCCAAACACCACCGCCACCGCAGAATATGGTGTGAGTGTAACCGGTTCGGTTCAAAACGGCAACATTTTCGGTTGCCAATTCCACCCCGAAAAAAGCGGTAAGGTTGGTCTTTCTATTTTAAAAGCATTTTCTGAGTTGGACTAAATAGGTGATTTTATGATAATCTTTCCTGCAATTGATATAATAGGCGGTAACGCTGTTCGCCTTTTTAAAGGCGATTATGACCAAATGACCGTTTATAACCCCGACCCCGTTAAGGTGGCCGAGGATTTTAAAGCATGCGGTGCAACACACATTCACCTTGTTGATTTGGAGGGTGCAAAATCAGGACTTACACCCAATCTTGCAACGGTAGAACGTATTGTGAAATCGGGTGGCCTTTTCACCGAAATCGGTGGCGGTATTAGAAATATGGAAACGGTTGAAAAATATTTTTCAATCGGTATCGACCGCGTGATTTTAGGCACAGCCGCAGTAAACGACCCCAAGTTTTTAGAAGATGCCGTTAAAAAATACGGCAAAAAAATTGCTGTTGGTGTTGATATTAAGGACGGCTTTGTTGCCGTTAAGGGTTGGACCGAAAAGTCGCAGTTTGAAGGCAAAGAGTTTTGCAAACAAATGCAAGATAAAGGCGTTGACACCATTATTTGCACCGACATCAGCAAAGATGGCGCTATGAAGGGTACTAATCGCGAGCTTTACCACGATTTATCCAAAACGCTTGGCATAAACATTGTGGCTTCAGGCGGTGTTTCGAGCATCGACGATATTGTAGCCCTTCGAGAAATGGAACTTTACGGCGCCATTATCGGCAAGGCATATTACACAGGCGCCATAAATTTAAAAGAGGCGGTGGAAAAAGCCAAATGATTACCAAAAGAATAATCCCCTGTCTCGACGTTAAAAACGGACGTGTTGTAAAGGGTGTTAATTTTGAGGGTCTCAACGATGTTTCTGACCCCGTAAACCTTGCGGCATATTACAGCGAATGTGGTGCCGATGAGCTTGTTTTTTATGACATTACTGCATCTTTTGAAGGCAGACAGCTTTTTACCGATATTTTGACCAAGGTTGCCTCAAAAATTTTTATTCCTTTAACGGTTGGTGGCGGAATAAACACTCTTGACGACTTTGACCGAGTTTTAAAGTGCGGTGCCGACAAAGTAAGCGTAAACTCAGGCGCTATAAAGAACCCCAAGCTTATTGAAGAAGCCGCCAAAAAATATGGCGACCAATGTGTTGTGCTTTCGGCCGATATCAAGCGTGTAGACGGCAAGTTTACCGTCTTTTCAAAAGGTGGCCGAGAAAACACCGGGCTTGAAGCTATTGAATGGATAAAGCGTTGTGTCGGAATGGGTGCCGGTGAAGTTGTTGTTAATTCCATCGATACCGACGGTGTTAAAAAAGGCTTTGACACCGAAATGTTAGAGGCTGTTTGCAACGCTGTAAACGTGCCTGTTATTGCATCTGGTGGTGCAGGTTGTATTGAAGATTTTAACACACTTTGGAAAACTGTTCCCAACGTTTCAGCGGGACTTGCTGCTTCGATTTTCCATTTCGGCGAGGTTAAAATAAACGACCTTAAAGCCGAGCTTTTAAAGAACGATATTTTAGTGAGGTTATAAAAATGTTTGATATTGAAAAGCTTAAATTTGATGAAAAGGGTCTTATTCCCGCTATTGTTGTTGATACCTACACCAAGCAGGTTTTGACCCTTGCTTATATGAACAAAGAAAGTCTTAAAATTTCAATGGAAAAGGGGCTCACCTGTTTTTACAGCCGTTCTCGTAAAGAACTGTGGCTTAAAGGTGAAACCAGCGGAAACTATCAGCACATTGTTTCAATTACTGCCGACTGTGATTATGACGCTTTGACTGTTGAGGTTGTAAAAGACGGACCCGCTTGCCACAAAGGTACCGAATCTTGCTTTACCAACGGCATTTGGTATTCGGATGAACTTAACTCTCATTCTATGGACGAGCTTTATGATTTGCTTAAAGGTCGCAAGGAGCAACTGCCCGAGGGCTCTTACACCACCTATCTTTTCAACAAGGGTCTTGACAAGATTCTTAAAAAGGTTGGTGAGGAATGCACCGAGGTTATTATTGCTGCCAAGGATAACGATAAAAAGGAAACCATTTATGAGGTTGCCGACCTTGCCTATCACATTATGGTTATGATGGTAGAACAGGGCATTTCGGTAAACGATATCCGTAAAGAATTGGCATCAAGAAACGTTATTGACCACAAAGTTAAGCAAGAAAAGATGGTCAGCGACAATGACTGATTTTCATATTCACACTTCGCTCTGTGACGGTGCAAGCACTCCCCAAGAAATGGCTGAAACAGCCTATCAAAAAGGGTTCACCGCCTTGGGATTTTCGGGTCACAGTTTTATAGATTACGACAACTACTGCATGACTAAAGAAAACACCGCCGTTTATAACTCCGAAATCGAGCGTTTAAAAACGGAATATGACGGCAGAATGGAAATCTTTCGTGGCATTGAGCAAGACTATTTTTCAAAAATGCCAACAAGCGGTTACGACTATGTTATCGGTTCGTTGCATTCTTTAAACGAAGACAAAAGCCTATCGGTTGATTTTTCCCCCGAAATGACCAAAGCGATTATAGAAAACCATTTTGACGGTGATTTCACAAAATATGCCGAGGAATATTACCGACTCGAAGCCGATATTGTTAAAAAAACCGATTGCGATATAATCGGTCATTTCGACCTTATCACAAAATACAATGAAGTTTTGGGTCTGGAAGAAAACGATAAATATTTCACCCACGCTTTTTCGGCTTTGGACGAGCTTTTAAAGTGCGACCGCATTTTTGAAATTAACGTCGGTGCTATGACAAGAGGCTATCGCAAAATCCCCTACCCTTCGGTGCAGATTTTAAAAAGAATGTGTGAGAAAAACGCCAAAATAATCATAAACGGTGACTGCCACAACAAACTGTTTTTGGGTGAATTTCTAAACGATATGAAAGAACTTGCCAAGCAAATCGGTTTTAAATCTCATTTCATCTTAACCAAAGATGGTTTTAAAGAAGCCAAATTATAATTTTAAGGCACTCTCAATTTTGAGAGTGCCTTTTGTTTTAAAAAAAGTCAAAAAACTACACGCCGGTTTGACAAAATCTCTGTAGGTCTCTTTTGTATAATGAATTTAATTAAATTTTAAAAAGGACGGATAAAAATGAAGGAACTTGTCAAAAGTAAGGCAGAAATTTTAGAGGTTGAATTTTTACCCAAAATAGGCTCGGTGTTTTATCAAATAGGTGTTGTGGTTTTGGGATTTTTCATGGCAAAGACCTCACTTTGGGGCGGAATTTCACCACTTGGGATTTCTTTGAGTGCAGGAATGCCACTTGTCTTCACTCCTGCAGCAGGTGTTGGTTCGCTTTTCGGCTACATACTATCGGCAAACGGTGTCAGCAGCCTTAAATATTCAGCGGCTTTGCTTGCAGTTATAGTTATACGCTTTGTTTTAGCAGGTTTAAAGCCCGCCATAAACAGTTCTCTTTTATCATGTGCTGTGGCAATGGTTGTCACAATCGGTGTCGGCATTGCTTCCTCGGTTGGAGGGGATTTCCACCTTGCTTTGTTGGGGTTTGCCGAAGGCTTGATTGCAGGCGGCGGAGCCTATTTCATAAGACGTGCAACTGCACTTAAAATGGGTCGAAGCTCCGGGTTTTCACAAGAACAAATAGCCTGTTTGCTGATTTCATTAAACCTTGCGTTGGCTTCACTCTACACCTTGCAGATAGACGGGGTTTCTTTGGGAAGAATTTTAGCAAGCGTGCTTATTCTTCTTTGTTGTCGCTATGGCAGAATAGGAACTGCTGCCGTTTGCGGTATATCGTCAGCAATTTCAATGTTAGCATCCGGTTTTGGCAGCGAGCTATCGTTATTCATTTGTTTTTCGGGCCTTACAGCGGGAGTTTTTGCAAGACTTGGAAAACTTGCTTCAACTATATCCTTTGTTAGCGTTTCGGGCTTTTGGGTTTTGTTATCATCTGCTTCGAGCAGTGCCGTTGCCGTGCTGATAGAATCAATAACTGCAGCTGTTATTTTTTTGCTTTTGCCAAAAACAGCAGGAGCTTTTGTTGGCAGAATAATTTCACCACCCGTTTCAACACCCGACACAGCAGGACTCAGAAGAACGCTCACAATGAGGCTTGATTATGCCTCACTTGCTCTTAAAGGTATTTCCGAAACGGTTGACGACGTTGCGCGTTGCCTTGCCATCGGACGCAAACCTTCCTTTTCGGCAGTCTTGCACACTATAGAAAACGATGCCTGTCGCGGTTGCTCTATGATGCTTCATTGTTGGGAACGCGACCGAAAACTCACAACCGATTCGGTACTTTCTATGTGTGAAGCGGTAAGGCACAGTCAACCCGTAAGCACCGCCGAACTGCCAAACGATTTCAGAGAAAAATGCCTTAGACTTGAACGGTTTGAAAATGCCGTTGCAAAAAATTATTCAGATTTTCAAAGCAAGGTTTCGGCCGAAAAAAGAATGACCGAAATGCGCGAAACGGTTTCTGACCAGCTTGGCGGCATTTCCAATATGCTTACCGAAATGTCGGAGGAATTCACCTCGGCATATACCTATGATGTTTCACTTGCAGGCAGAATATCGGCAACAATGAAAGAACTTGATATAAGAGCCGATGAATGTAGCTGTGTGGTTGATAAATTTGGAAGAATGACCATTGAAATGGTTTTAAGCCAAATGCCCGATCTTCCGCTTAACCGCGCAAAAATACTGTCCCACGTTGAAGAAGTGTGCGAGCGTGATTTTGAACCGCCCGAAATTAATCGTGCCGGTAATAAATGCTATATTACAATCACCGAAAAGGCTGTTTTCTCAATTGATGCACACATCACTCAATTCAACCAAGGTCAAAATCAGCTGTGCGGAGATACTTGTAAATATTTCCTTGACGGTCGCGGACGTTTTTTGTGTATTTTAAGCGACGGTATGGGTAGCGGAGGTCGTGCGGCGGTTGATTCGGCCATGACTGCAAATCTTACCGAACGGCTTTTGAAGGCAGGCTTTGGGTTTGATTGCACCCTGCGTCTTGTCAACTCTGCCATGCTTTTCAAATCAACCGAAGAAACTCTATCAACGCTAGACATCTCTTGTATCGACCTCCATACAGGCTCAACTCAACTTTTAAAAGCAGGAGCGGCACCAACGTTAGTCCGTCGAAATGGACGCACAGGCCGGGCAGAATGCCGTTCGCTTCCTGCCGGAATATTACACGACGTTGGTTTCGACAAAGCCACTGTAACACTCAAAGAAGGTGATATTCTCGTTATGATGTCTGACGGAGCTTGTTCTGACGGAAGTGACTGGATATGTGCCGAACTTGAAGCTTGGCGTGACGGCGGTGCAAAACAGCTTTCTGAACACTTGGCAACAGCGGCAAGGCGACGTCGCCGTGACGGTCACGATGACGATATCACAGTATTTGCCGCAATAATTGAAAAAGCAATATAAAATAAACACCGAGCAGTTTTAAGGCTGCTCGGTGTTTTAGTTTTGCTTCATTTTTTAGTAAGCTTTTTGCCAACCAACATCCCATCAGCATAGGTGCCGTCGGTAACGTTTATAACCCCCGACTCGAATTCAAACGAAATATTTGTTTCTCTTGTCAAATCCTCATCGGTAACAAAAACGAGTTTGCTTTTTTCCAATTTATATTTGGTTGTTTTTGCAGGGTCGGTAAGCAAAATATAACCATCGTCGGTTAAGGTTTTATTAACCGTCACGTCCTCATTCTGCATTTTTTTCTGGAGATCATCCACAAGCAGGTCAACCGTCATACCTGTGTCGGCAAGCATTTTATCGGTCTGCTCTTTTGAATAACCTTCTTTTTCACGAATCTCATAATAACCACCGTTACGAAGATAGGTAAAATAATCCTCCATATAAGCCATATGAGTGGCCTTGTAATCATCAATCGCGCAAATAAGTTGCACCGTTTTATCCTCATTAAATCTTAAGAACAGCTTATATTCGGCATCACTTTCAAATGTTGTGTCGGTGGTTTCAGGGTTGCCAAGAGCATTCATCTCATTAACCGAAATAGTAAATTCCCAATCACCGATAATAGTTTTATTATCAAGCTTTGAATCGGGTTCAGATACAGTTTCAGACTCGGATGAAACATCGTTTACCGAAGAAGTATCTGCTATAATACTACTGCTTTGATTTGATTCGGCAACATCGGTTTTATCAAAACCTTTAATTAAGAAAACAGCACCTACTGCCACAACCAAAACAATAATCAGTATAAGCAACCAAACAAATTTTGACCTTCCTTTTGGTTTTTTTGTGTTTGCTTTATCAGATTTTAGTGAAGACTGTCGTTCGGTATTAAAAAGGTCGTATTTCTTAAAAAATTCTTCACTACTTTGATATTTCGGTTCGGTTTCTTCTGTTACCTCTTGTTCTTGCTCGCCAAGGTCCGCTTGTTCCTCAACGGCGTTTTCAACCAATTCGGTTTCTGCAATTGCAACCGGTTCTTCTTCAACAAAAGTGTCGGTCGTTTTATCATTACTGCCTAAATCTGCATCGCAAAAAGGGCATTTTAAGCTTCCCTCTTCCAACTCTTTTTGGCAAACAGGAC
>JAZNEE010000013.1:0-5223 GCA_045588405.1 Acutalibacteraceae bacterium | reverse complement strand
TGACCGTTTATATCAACCCGTTCGGTTGGTAACAATTCAGCCTCTCGGCTTGCTTTGATAACCGTTTGCGAATTTGGGTCACTCATAAGTCCACCTGTGAGTTTATCCTGCATCTTGGTTGGGAATTTAACAATTTTTCTTTTAACTGCAACCGAAACAAGTACACGACTTGCTGCAAATGTTGCAACTGTTGCGGCAACAACGGCTGATCCACCAATCAGCAACGCAGTTTTAACCTTCTTTTTCAATCGAAGCATCCCTTTTGCTCAAATTTATTATACTAAACTTTTACTGTGTTTTCAACAAATTTTATTTAATGAAATGAACAGCCCTACTTATATTTTTTATAACAACCTTTTTATCACCTTTGGCATGCTCACCATCGAGTGTCCAATCAAGCCCCTCTTCCGATTCGACGACAACTTCGGAGGCGTTATAAAACTCAATTCCGCCATTTTCATACTTTGACGTTGTAAGCGCTGTTATAATTTTATTAAGTTCAGCAATAGTTTTCGGCTTTTTAATAAGGCCGACCTCAAAAAGTCCATCACCCATATCAACAAGGGTTTCATCAAGCTTAACAATACCCGCTACCGAAGTGGAGTTGGCTATTGCGCCAAACATATACTCATCCTCGATAATCTTATCGCCAAGCGTTATCTTAACCTTATAGCTTCTAATATTTCCGATTTCCTTCACGCCGCCAAGAATATATGCCATGTGCCCGAAAACATTTTTCATATCCTGTGTCACGCTATAAGAAGCCGCTGTAAATATGCCGAAAGCTGCCACATAGGTAAAATATTTATCACCGTTAAAGCAACCGATATCAATGGGAAACGAATTTCCGTTCGCAACAAGTGCTGCGGCTTTTTTAGGCACCGACGGCAACTTCATACTTGTTGCAAAATCATTGGTGCTACCTGCGGGAATATACCCTAACGGAATATCACTTCCTGACATCATCAAACCACTTATGGTTTCATTAAGTGTTCCATCTCCGCCAAAGCAAACTATTCTGTCAAAACCATTTTGCTTGGCTTGTGAGGCTTTAATTGTTGCATCACCCCTTTTATGGGTAATAAAAACAGTTACCTCGTTGTCATCCCCTTGCAAAGCCAAAACAACGTCGAGCAATGTTGTTTTAGCCTTCATTTTTCCTGCAACAGGATTGACAATAAGCAAAACCTTGTTCACGAATCTCTCTCCTTATTTTTGCTTGAAATTTTGGAATTATTTAACTTAAACAATTTATTCACAATAGCACAAGCAGCTATACCAAAGACAATTCCGAGTACAGCACCCGCCAAAACGTCGGTGGGATAATGCACGTAAAGGTAAAGCCTTGAAAACGCCACCAACACTGCAAGTATCAGTGCCGGAATTCCGAACCTCTTGTTATAAACAAACAATACGGTTGCGGCTTCAAAGCAAGCCAGAGTATGCCCGGAAGGAAATGATTTATCGCCAAGACTTGAAACAAGTAATTTGATATCAACACCCGGCATATCATAAGGCCTTACCCTTGCAATAAGCGGTTTTAAGGTGAGGTTTCCAATGAGAAAGCCCAAAGCCAGAGCGAGCCCCATTGAAAGCCCTATCTTTCTTGTCTTTTTAAAAATCAGCAAAACTGCGGCTGTTACTATCCAAAAAACACCACCTTCACCCAAAAGTGTGATGATAGGCATTAAAAAGTCAAGGAAGCCACATTTTAAATTATCTTGTAAAAAATCAAGAATCTTTAATTCATATTCGTTCATTATATCACCCGTTTGTGACTGCGTTATAAAGCAAATATACCCCGTCGATCTTCTTCATATACAAAACGAGGTCAATATAGTTGACTTCGGTTTTTTTGCCGAGATACATTTCTTGTGTGAGTTTAACTCTGCACGAAAACATTGTATCGGAATATTTAATAAACTCGGTTGCCGATTCGTTTTTAATAGCACAACCGTCATGGTCCCAAAACCAACTTGTTGCACTATTTTTAACTTTTTTATAAAAATCAGACTTGCGGTCAACGTATGGATAAAATTCGCTCTTAGTAGCATCCTCACTCATAACCTTTGTATATAGTGAAGCTATATGAATGGCCCTATTTGAATATTCATTTTGAAGCTCTGTGTCATACTGAAAATCAACAAAATATTCTCCGGTTTGCTCGTTTTTTGAAACAACAGCCTCTTTGCCGTTTTCATCAAGCACAGTCACTTCCGGCTCAACATAAAAGTCCTCAATAGTGAATTTATTATAAAACTTGCCTTTTTGATCTTTGGGAAGAAATTCATTATTCTTGAAAGGAATGTTATTAGCCGAGATTTTATCCTCTTTAACGTCTATGCCATTGAGTTTCAAACTATACCCTACGGGCACGGTTATATTAAAGGTTGAAGTTTTAGGCATAAAAAGTTCAATACCCACAAGTTCGTAACCTTGTAAATTATAACTACTGCTTTTACCTGTTTTTGTGAGTGTGAAATAAGCAAATCTTTCGCCATCGGCAGTTACTACATATTTCTTAGTATCATTCTCCGAACTGGTGATCGCAAAATATTCAAGCTCGCGGTTTTGTAGCTTTGATTCTATAGCTTTAGCCAAACTCTCGTTCGACTCATATCCGTTACTAATGTTGATATATTCCGATAATCGTTCGGTACTATTAGTATCGAAATATTTCAAAAAAACCTGCTCGGCAACATGTTTCGGTTGCACCGACTCATAAGCGTCTAAAAACGTCCACAAAAACACACCTGCCGTGATTAAAAGCACAAGACAGAAAGCAGTGGCAATGATATAAATTTTAGAAAATAAAGACATCCTCTTTTTCATCACGTTCACCTTTTGACGCAAAAGTAAGTAGGCAACATTCTTGGTGGAACAAACGCCTTATACTTGTTTGTGAGTCCTTGAAGCTGATATTTGTCAAGTGTTTCTTTATCAACCTCGTATTTATTGTAATAATCCTCATAGTACATCATTGCCGACGAGCCACCATCAAGCATAGCGGCTTCGACAGCGCCGTAGGACACCATGATATCTATTATATCATTATAGGTTGCACCTATACTATTGGCCGTTCTGCCGTCGGTAACAACCAAAATAAACGTTCCGTCGGCACGCTGACCAATTGCGGTACGTTGTGCGGCGCCTGTGTTACTTTGCTTATAATAGATATGTACGCCATTACTATCCGACTTAATAAGTGTGTTATTGTGTTGGAAAGAAACACCGTCGCGAATATTTGCATCAATAGCCTTTTCTTTGGTCATATTTTCGGAAACTACTAGACGGTCATTTTTATCAATACCGATAAAGGTTCTTCTCGCGCCGTCATTCCAAACACATTCGCCGTTTGAAAAGGTAAGTCCTATGGGTTGAGCACCTCTGCCGTTACCACCCGGATCATCAAACTCACCGCCATTAATCATAGCAACGCAGTCTTCCTTCTTGGCCATATCAAAAATTTCAAGACCCTGTTTTGCAGTTGAATAGTTATCGGAAGATGCCCCGACATAAACTCTTTTTGGATCGGCAACAAGCAAAATATATGCCTTAAAATTAGAATAATTGTGTGTGATATACTTCATTCCGTCTATTGAAGATTCAACCTCTGTTGCATCTCCACCTACGATATCGGTGAATCCATCGGGCGAAATAACAAGCTCACTCTCGACATAGCTTTTATTGACTATATCTTCTACCTCTTCTTTGCTTAAAAACAATCTCGGTACCCATTTAGTGGCACTTGCTTGCGTTGCCGACAGCACAAGCATATCGCGAATTGTTGGACTTGGACCGAATGCCACAATGCCAACAAGAACAAATACAGAAAACACTAAAAACAAAACAAACGACAAAACCGAAATGCCTATACGGGCGAGTGTTTTTTTTAGTGCTGATTTATTTAAAGATTTTTTCACTTTTTTATTCCCTTACCTTTTGGTTTATTTGCAAAAACCCAATTTTGCTGAATTCGAAAACTCACCATAAATAGTAGCGCATCAATAACAATTTTAACAAGTGTGATTATCAATTCGTTTTGAATGTGTAAAAGCCACGAAATTGCTGTTATTGAATATGCTGACGTGAGTAAAATGGGTATCGCAAGTGCTATGTATTTAACAAGTGTTTTGAAAACCCCTGCTTTGCTTGAAAAAACAGTTTTTCTATTAATTGTAAAGTTTACTGTTGCCGAGCAAACTCTTGCCAATATGGTAGCAAGAAGTTTGCCTTGAATCAGGTCACCAAACAAAAATTTAAGTACAATATAAAAAAGTACAATATCAACAACCGTACTGATTAGAGAACTCATAACAAAGTAAAGTATAAATTTATATACCCTTAACGAATCGCGTATTGGTCTGAAGTGTGAACCTTTGTTTTCGTTAAGATATACTGTGCTAATAGGCTGCTCGGAATATGGAATACCTTGCTTTTTAAATTCAAGAAGCATATTTGTCTCATATTCGTATCGGTCGCCCTTAACTTCTAAAAACGACGGCAAAAATTTATTTGGTATTGCTCTGAGCCCTGTTTGAGTATCGCTTATTTTAAATCCACACAGAGTTTTGAAAACAAAACTTGTAGTCTTATTGCCAAAACGGCTTCTTTTAGGAACGTGAGGCTCTGAAAAGTTGCGGCATCCCAAAACAACCGTTCCTGTTTCGGCCATTTGCTTCGCACAGGCAATTACATCCTTTGCTAAATGCTGTCCGTCGGCATCAACCGTTACAACACCGTTTTGATAATCCCTATGCTTAATAACATAGCCAAACGCTGTTTTAAGCGCTGCTCCCTTTCCCTTGTTGACATCATGATGAATTAGTGTGCAATACGGAAATTCAGATAAATCCGGGAAAAAGGCTTTATGAGCCTCATCACTGCCATCATCAATAATAACAATATCATCAAAACCGGCATCATAAAGCTCCGTTACGGTACCAACTAACTTTTCATCAGGGTTAAGCGATGGAATAATAATTGTTACATTATATTTACCCACAAAAAACACCACCCAAACATAATATCTCTGTATATCATTTTACCACCCATAATACTACTTTACAAGCAACAAATTTGTTACATATTAAGTTAATATTTTACATTTATCTACAATTGGTTTTTTATTATCAAATACAACATCTGATATGTTGAATTTTTTTACAAAAAAGTTTAATCGATTTGGATATTTATAATAAGATATAATTTTTTGCAATTATT
>JAZNEE010000012.1:0-9962 GCA_045588405.1 Acutalibacteraceae bacterium | reverse complement strand
TGCAAAGACCAATAAAGCAAGAAACTACATTCTTGACGAAATTATGCTTCCCGTAATTGCTGAACCCAGAGCAGAGCTTTCTAAGTTCGCTCCCAAGATGCTCACCATGACCATCGCACCCGAGAAAATCGGTGATGTTATCGGTAAGCAGGGCAAGGTTATTCAGAAGTTGCAGGAACTCTTCGAGTGCACCATCAGCATTGAAGATGACGGTCACGTATTTATCGCAACTCTTGATACCGATAAAGGCAACGCTGTTATGGGTGTTATCGATATCATTGCAAGAGGCCCCGAAGTTGGCGCTTTCTATCAGGGTACCGTAACCAGAATTATGGAATTCGGCGCATTTGTTGAAATCGCTCCCGGTGTTGAAGGTCTTGTTCACATCAGCAAGCTTGACGTTAAGCGCGTTGGCAAGGTTGAAGACGTTGTAACAGTAGGCGACCTCATCAAGGTTAAGGTTACCGAAATTGATGACCGCGACAGAATCAACCTTTCTCGTCGTGATGCTCTTATCGAGCTTGACGGTATGGTTGCTGAAGACAACGGTGACGATGGCGAGCGCAAGCCCAGAAGAGATAGACAGGGCTTCAAAAAGCGTGGTTAATTAAAAAATACCTCACCACATTATTTGCTGTTTCCCAATATTCAATAAAAAACACCCGATAACGCTTATGCGTTATCGGGTGTTTTCTTTTTGGTGGAGACGGGGAGGATTGAACTCCTGACCTTACGGATGCGAACCGTACGCTCTCCCAACTGAGCTACGTCCCCAAATTCACTTGAAGCAAGCGCTTTGCAATAAAACCGACATGCATACAAGTGATTACAACTTTATTTTTTAATTATCTTTTTCCTTTTCGTTTTAATTCCCGACCACATGGCAATAATTATTTGAGCAGGAACACCGATGAACAACAATTTCCAAGCCTCGCTGCCAAAAATTCCGAACAAATAAAATGACAACACAAAAGAAACAAGTGCCGACCACATCAAAACGGTTATAATCAAAAAGTTCCTTCTGCGATTAAACCAAATCGAGTTAAAAACAAGCCACACAACACACGAAATCGGCACAGCATAAACAAACGAAAGTGCCGAAAGTTTTCTGCCTATACTCGTCAAGAACACTTCGGCATTAAGAAAAGCAAAGGTTGCCAAAAACCAAACCAATAATACACTTATACCGGTAATCAAACTGCGATTGCGAAGTTTTCTTTTGCTTGCTTTTTTACGCAATTCGTTTGGATCATCATGCTCTTCGGTTATGAGATAGTCAACCGTGACACCGAAAATATCAGAAATGGCTTTTAACACAGAAATATCGGGAACCGACTCTGCCCTTTCCCACTTTGATACTGCTTTGTCGGAATAATTAAGTTGCTCGGCAAGGTCGGCCTGTGTCATATTCTTTCGTTTTCTGAGTTCTGAAAGATTTTTAGCAATAGCGTTCTTTATTTCTTCCACAAGCGACACCTCCTAAATATGATTTTTATTGTTTTTTTAATTCTACCACAACTCTCGGCAAAATTCAAGTCCTAAAAATCGGACTCTACTTGCAGTAGAATTGTCGAAAAACGCCTCTACTGTGCAGTAGAATTACTGTTTACCGAAAAATCACAACAGTTTAGTGACTAAATATCTCGCTTGATGTAATATAATACCATCAAAAGAACTTTGGAGGAACTCATGAGCAATTTTTTAATCTTTACAGACACAGGAAGTGACATCAAGGCTGATGTTTTAGCCAATTGGGGAGTGAAATTTGCCAAGCTTAGCTTTGCTTTTGACTCTGACGGCATTATACTTACCGACGACACTATCGATTCTAAGACGTTTTATGACCGAATGAGAAACGGTGAGGTTGCTAAAACCTCGGCGGTTAACATTGAAAACTTTAAGGATGCTTTCAGACCCGAACTCGAAAACGGCTTTGACATATTATATATAGGTTTTTCTTCGGGACTTTCGACCACCTTTAATTCGGGCCGAATTGCTTTGGAAGAACTGTCTGATGAGTTCCCCGACCGCAAGCTTATTGCCGTTGACTCTCTTTCAGCTTCGGCAGGTCAGGGTTTACTTGTGAAGCTTGCAGTTGACTATAAAAATAGTGGCAAAACTATTGAAGAGGTTGCTAAATTTGTCCATGACAACCGTTTAAACTTGTGCCACTGGTTTACAGTTGACGATCTTGTTTATTTAAAACGTGGCGGCAGAGTTAGCCCAACTGTTGCTTTTGTTGGCGGACTTTTAGGTATAAAACCCATTATGCACGTTGATAACGAGGGTCATCTTGTAAAGGTCACAACCGCAAGAGGCAGAAAAGCCGCGCTTAAAGCCGTTGTTGATAAATTTGGCGAAACTGCCATTGATAAAAACGGTAAAATATTTATTTCACACGGCGACTGCATTGATGATGCCAACGAGGTTGCCGCTATGGTAAAAGAGGCTTACGGCACCGAAGTTGAACTTATCACCGACGTTGGCGCGGTTATCGGATCACATTCAGGTCCCGGCACTTTTGCCTTCTTCTATCTTGGAAAGGAAAGGTAATTTAATTGGAAAGAACCAAACTTCGTGACCGCGTTTTGCCTGACTATACTCGCGGCGAAGAACTTTTTAATATGATTTCACACATCACGGGCGGTGGTTTAGGTGTTGTTGCGCTCACCCTTTGTGTTATTATATCGGCGATTCACCACAACCCTTGGGCAGTTGTTGGAAGTGCGATATACGGCGCTTCACTTATAATGCTTTATGCTATGTCGAGCATTTATCACGGGTTGAAACACGAATTCGCCAAAAAGGTTATGCAGGTGCTTGACCATTGCACGATTTATTTTCTTATTGCAGGCACCTACACACCAATTTTGCTTTGCTCGATAAGAGAGCAATCACCCGTTGCTGCTTGGATACTTTTTGGTGTTGTTTGGGGATTTGCAGCCTTAGCCACAACGCTTACCGCTATCGACCTTAAAAAGTATGCCGTTTTCTCGATGATTTGCTATATAGGAATGGGTTGGTGCATTGTCTTTGCCTCCAAAATAGCCATTGCCTCTATCCCTTTTATGGGGCTGGTTTACCTGCTCGCAGGTGGCATTTCCTACACAGTCGGAGCTGTTCTTTACGGAATGGGCAGAACGATGAGATATATGCACTCGGTATTTCACCTTTTTGTGGTAATTGGCAGTCTTTTGCATTTTATTTGCATATTATTCTACGTCATATAAACATCCTATATATAAAAAAAAGACGTGAACACCATTTTAGTGTTCACGTCTTTTTTATCTTTTATATTTTGTAAAGGTGACTGCTGCTTTTTGTTTTAAAATAAATATCGCTTTACAAAAAGCTTTTATCAAAACAATACTGCCACTTTTTGCAACGGCAAGACATACTTTATCGGTACGCGAAGTTGCCTTGGCGCTTTTTGCACAAGTCTTAAACAAATTGCTTTTAACAATGTCGGTTATAACCTTGGTGCGTTGCTTTGCGGTCATTTCCGACACACCATAAGTGCCCGAAATAACGGAAAACATATTCCTGATATGAAAAGTATGGCAATATCCCTTTAAATCCTCGTTGGCGTCACGGCAAAATTCCATAAGCGTAGAATATCGATCGGTTAAAAATTCTGCCTTTTTGGGATTAAAGCCTCGTGTGATACCTGCTCCGGGATACTGAATGTAATGGTAAAAGCATTTATCAATCACGCAAAGTTTGGATGTGACTTCCAAAAACCTTAGATTAAACTCGGTATCCTCAAAAAGTTCACCTTCGGGGAATCTTAACCCGTTTTCCGCTATCACACTTCTTTTGAAAAGCTTGTTGCACATAGCATCAATAAGGTATTTTGATTTGAGCTCTACAAAATCGGGATAAAGCTCTTGCTTTTTTGTGTAAACGGCATTTTTCGCCTTAACCTCTACCCTGCTTATGCCGTTTTTGAGTATGGTCTCGTGAAAATAACCCGCAATCAGCATATCGGAGCCATTTTCCACTACCGACTTATACATTTCAGCCAATGCGCCGTCATCCAAATAGTCGTCTGCATCAACAAAAGTGATGAATTCACCCGTCGCTACATCTAAACTCAAATTACGTGCCCTTGCAACACCGCCGTTTTCTTTACTAATAACCTTAACTCGAGTATCCTTCATCGCAAGCTCTGAGGCAATACTCAATGTGGAATCTTTAGATCCGTCATTGACGATTATCAGTTCTAAGTCACTAAAAGACTGCGATAATATCGACAATGCCGCCTTTTTTAAAGTATCGGCGGCATTGTAGGCACATATTATTACGCTTAAAATCGGCATATCAATATTTTATCTTGCCCTCGGCAACGTTTTTAAGGTGTACGCCATAAGGAGATTTTCCATATTTGTTAGCCGATTCAATAAGCTTTTCTTTATCTATCCAGCCATTGCGATAAGCAATCTCCTCAATAGCCGAAATCTTAATATCCTGTCTTGTTTCTATAACACGAACAAACTCGCTAGCCTCGCTCAAAGCATCGACAGTACCGGTGTCAAGCCAAGCAAAACCGCGGCCCAACGTTTCAACGTTCAAAGAGCCTTCTTCCAAGTACATACGGTTAAGGTCGGTGATTTCAAGCTCGCCTCTTGCAGAAGGCTTAACCTTTTTAGCAAGCTCAACAACGCGGTTATCATAGAAATAAAGACCTGTTACACAATAGTTTGATTTTGGATTTTGAGGCTTTTCTTCAATAGAAATAGCCTTGCCGTTTTCATCAAACTCAACAATACCAAAACGCTCAGGATCGTTTACATAGTAACCGAAAACCGTTGCGCCGTGCTCACGTGCTGCGGCAGCTTTAAGCATTTTTGAGAAACCGTTGCCAAAGAAAATGTTGTCACCCAACACCATAGCGCAGCTGTCTCCGCCAATAAACTCCTCACCAATAAGGAAGGCCTGAGCCAATCCATCGGGTGAAGGCTGAACTTTATAAGAAAGATTAACACCATAGTCCGAACCATCGCCAAGCAAACGCTCAAAATTGGGTAAATCGGTAGGTGTTGAAATTATAAGAATGTCTTTAATGCCTGCAAGCATCAACGTTGAAAGCGGATAATAAATCATCGGCTTATCATAAACGGGTAACAACTGTTTCGATGTCACCATAGTAAGAGGATAAAGTCTGGTGCCTGAACCACCGGCAAGAATAATTCCCTTCATTTTAAAAACTCCTTAATAGAAAGTTTGGTCATTTACGCAATTTCGTAAATTACAATTTATTATAACATTAAATTCTATATTTTGCAAGAAATGATTATAAAAGAAAAATCCCCCATGAAAATCACGAGGGATTTTAAGTAATTAGTCTGCGAAAAAAGTGATTTTGTTTTGAGTTGCTTCGGTGATAAGATCAAGCACCCAAAGAACAGTATTACCAACACCGGTTACCAATCCAACAATACCAACAACCAAAGTTACGATATTCTTTGTTTCAAGATAACGAAAAATACGGTAAATGCCGCCAACGACACCGCCCAAAATTGCTTGAATTATGATTTTTGCAATTTGGGGGAGTTCCTCATATTTTGCGGTAACGTTCATAAGTTCATCCTCTTTGTTGTTGTAGCATAGACGCTATAAAATAGTAAAAACCTGTTGTTTTTGAAAAAGAATCAGTTTAAAACATCGCGGTTGTCATACATATCTTTGGTAAATTCGGTTGTATATGCCTTTACTATAACAACGTCTGTTTTGGGCTTATCGTTAGAATCGGTTTCAACATCGGCAATTTTGTCAACGATATTAATTCCACTCACAACTTGACCAAAAACAGTGTGTCCGCCTCGGGATTTCCAAGCGCCGTCGAGTTCAATGTTTCCGCCATATCTGCGATAAAGTTCCCAAACTGCATCCGGAACCCTTCTGGGGTCAATACGAACACCATTGTCTGATGCGAGATAATCTGCAATATAGTTTGCTATATAATCCTCAACGGTTGCATATTCGCTCTTTTCACCGTTAAGATTCTTGTTGTATTCCGAAGTTAAAAATTCAATGTTTTCGGCATTGCTTACAAACTGTGAAAAATAGGTTGAGAAAGGAATGCTGTCCTTTTTGGTTGCAGTCTTGTTTTGATTTATAAAGAACTGACTGCCGTTTGTGCCGGGGCCCGAGTTAGCCATTGCAAGCGATCCTCGAAGATTTAAAAGGTTTGCGTTAAACTCATCCTCAAAATCCTCTCCCCAAATGCTTTCACCGCCTGTGCCGTTGCCGTTGGGGTCACCACCCTGAATCATAAAGCCACTCATAACACGATGGAAAGTAAGACCGTTATAATAGCCGTTGTTGGCGTGAGTTTTAAAATTTTCAACTGCTTTTGGAGCACTTTCGGGGAACATTCTGATAATGATATCGCCCATAGATGTTTCTAATACAACAACTTCCTCACCAATTTCAGGTGCTTCAAGTTGGAATCCCGCAGCATCATCAGTACGTGATGTTGTAGGTCTGGGCTCGGGCATCACAATGCCTTTTTTAGTGCTTGAACTGTCGCTTACATCACCGCCACAAGCGCAAAGCGAGAAGGTCAAACCTAAGCAAAGCAAAATCGCAATAATTTTTTTCATAAATTAAGCCTCTTTAACGTCAATAGACAAAATGGTAACGTCCTCTAACGGGCGATCAGAATGATTTGTTTTAACGGCAGCAATAGCCTTAACAACATCCATTCCATCAAAAACCTGACCGAACACACTATGCTTATAATCAAGCCACGGTGTGCCACCAACCTTAGCATAAGCCTCTTGGCAAGATTTGGGGAAGCTTCTTTCAAGTTCCTTCATCTGTTCGAGCAAGCCTTCGGGACACTCGGAAGCCTCAACAATAAAGAACTGGCTACCATTAGTGCCGGGACCTGCGTTTGCCATAGAAAGTGCGCCACAGAGGTTGTGCAAATCGGGGTCAAATTCATCTGCAAAATTTCTTCCCCAAATACTTTCACCACCGCAACCGGTAGCAGTGGGGTCACCGCCCTGAATCATAAAATCTTTAATTACACGGTGAAAAACAATACCGTTATAATAGCCGTTTTTTGCATGGGTTACAAAATTTTCAACCGTTTTAGGTACCTTATCACCAAAAAGGCGGATAGAAATATCACCCATTGAGGTGTGCATAACTGCAACTGTTTCGCCTGCTTGAGGCATATCCAACTGATTAAAGCTCATAAAATTTTCTCCTTACCTGCCGTTGCTTTATTTTACGGCATTTTTTATATTCTACATCATTTATCAAGAAAAAACAATAACAAATTGTAAACTTGACATTATAGGTATAAATAATGTATTATGTTATGGAATAAAAGGCGGTGAGTGTTTGAAACGTGAAAAATATCTGTTTGGCGGTGTTTCTGTCGAGGTAGAGCATTGCTTCGATTTTATATCTAATCATTGTCAAGATTACAAGACCACAAAGCCAACCGAAGTTTTTATAAAAATCACCGATGAAGATTTGAACTTTGAAGCCAAATTCAACAAAACCGAAGCAACCGCAGAGTCGAAGGGATATCTTGAATTTTTGTCCCTTTACAGAAAACTTTGTTGTGAAATTGCAGAAAAAGAAATAATTCTTATGCACGGCTGCGCCATTGCAACAGGCGGTAAGGCTTATATTTTCACTGCACCCTCCGGCACAGGCAAAACCACCCACGCAAGACTTTGGTTGCAACTTTTGGGTGATAAAGCCTTTGTGCTTAACGGTGACAAACCACTTATTGATATGAAAACCGATGTCCCAACTGTTTACGGTACCCCCTGGGACGGCAAGGAGCATTTGAGTCGAAACACGCAATTACCACTTGGAGGTATAGTGCTTATAGAACAAAGTAAAAGCAATTCGATTGAACCGATTAGCTCGGACGATGCTTTGAAAATTTTGCTGTCACAATGCTATCGACCAAACGATCCAACTGTTATGCAACACGTTTTAAACAGCATTGTAAAGCTTTCGGGCAGTGTTAAATTTTATAAGCTTAAATGCAATATTTCAAAAGAAGCGGCTATGCTTTCTTACAGTACGCTTACAAAGGACGATATAAATGAAACTTAAAAACGGAGTTATTATAACAAGCCACGGTGAAGGTTTTATAGCCGTTGCGGCAGGTGAAGCTGCTGCAACCTTTAAAGGGATGTTGAAGTTAAACGACACAGCCGCATTTATTTGCGAAGTGTTGAAAAACGATACCGATGTTGAAAAAATTGCTGATGCTTTGTGCGGTGAATTCGAGGTTGACCACGAAACCGCACTTGAAAACGCACAAAACACAGTAGACGCCTTGATAAAGGTTGGTTTAATTGAACAATAACAAGTTTAACCCAACAGGGTTACAGATGTTATATATAAAAATGGCAAAATTGAATTAGAGGGCAATGCAGTTCTTATAACTTGCAAACCCAATATGGAGGCTTAGTATGGCACGAGAAAAGTTTAAATCAAATCTTGGCTTTATACTTGTTAGCGCAGGTTGCGCTATCGGTATAGGCAACGTTTGGAAATTCCCTTATGTTGCAGGAGAAAACGGCGGCGGTATTTTCGTTTTGTTCTATCTTTTGTTTTTGGCAATAATGGGAATTCCGGTACTTACAATGGAGTTGGCCGTTGGACGAGCCAGCCGTAAAAGTACAGTCGAAGGCTACAAGGCACTTGAAAAGCCGGGACACAAATGGCACCTTCACGGATGGGTGTGCACCGCAGGTTGTTACCTGCTCATGATGTATTACACCGTTGTATCCGGTTGGATGTTTGGCTATTTTGTTAAGTTTGCAAGCGGAACCTTTGACGGTCTTACCGGTTCGGGTCAGGTTGAAGAAGTTTATAATAATATGATTTCTAATCCAACCGAAATGATAATTTGGACCTTTATCACCATTGCTTTGGGCTTTGTTGTTTGCAGTTTTGGCCTTCAAGGCGGTGTTGAAAAGATAACCAAATGGATGATGATAGGTCTATTAGCACTTATCGTTGTGCTTGTTGTCAACAGCATCACCCTTGATAATGCAGCGGCAGGTTTGAAGTTCTATCTTTTGCCCGATTTTGCCCGTGCCAAAGAAAGCGGAATTATAAACGTTATGACTGCTGCTATGAACCAGGCGTTCTTCACGCTTTCTATCGGAATTGCTTCGATGGAAATTTTCGGCAGCTATATGTCGGACAAAAAATCAATCCTTGGTCAATCAATCAGCATTTGTTCTCTCGATACCTTCGTTGCAGTTATGTCGGGTCTTATTATATTCCCTGCTTGTTTCTCATTTTCTGTGGACCCCAGATCAGGTCCTCCACTTATTTTCGAAGCACTTCCCACCGTGTTTATTGATATGACTGGTGGCAGAATTTGGGGCTCGTTGTTCTTCTTATTTATGACCTTTGCAAGCCTTTCAACCGTTATTGCCGTTTTCGAAAACCTTATTGCAAGTTCTATCGAAAACTTTAAATGGTCACGCAAAAAAGCAAGCATTATAAACGGTTTGTTTATAGCCGTTGCCAGCTTGCCTTGTATATTCGGCTTCAACCTTTTGAGTGGATTTACCATTGGCGGTAAAAACGTTCTCGATATGGAAGACTTCATCGTTTCAAACGTTCTTTTGCCGGGCGGTGCAATCGTTTACCTCTTGTTCTGTGTAAGCAAATGGGGCTGGGGCTTTGACAAATATATTGCCGAAGTCAACAAGGGTGAAGGTCTTAAAATGCCAAGGGCTTTTAAACCCTATTTCCAATTCGTTTTACCCGTGCTGATTCTCATAATTTTAATCAACGGACTTATCCCCGCTTAAATGCAAAAAACCACTCCCAAAGGGAGTTGCGGTTAGGGATAAATTGCCTAAAACAGCGTCTTTTTGTTGTCTAATGCGTTAAAAAACCACGGTACGCGTCAGCGTTACCGTGGTTTTTTGCCTTTTATCCAATTAAAAATACATCTGTTTTAGGTG
>JAZNEE010000011.1:0-2458 GCA_045588405.1 Acutalibacteraceae bacterium | reverse complement strand
CATTTGACCATATTCGAAAAAGTCGAAGCCTTTGGCTTTATACAGCGCAACGGCCGTTTCATTTTCGGGTTCGATTTCCAAACGGTATCTTTTAGCGGGACGGTTTTTGAACAAAAATTCAAAAAACTCCTTGCCAAAGCCTCTGCCTCTGAATTCCGATTTTATGAAAATCTCCTCTATCCAAATGCAAAGACCTCCTGCTTCCTGCGAAAACGTCTTTGCAAGCAGAGCATAGCCCACCGTTTTTTGGTCGGTTTCAATTATAAACGCTTCTGCATAGGTATCGTCTTTCATAAGCTCTTCAAATGTGGCTTCGATATTAGCGCTTGGAATAGGCTTTATAACGGCGTCGGAATTGTAAAATTCGGTCACCATTTTAACATATTCCGATTTGTCAGCCAAGGTTATTTTTCTTATCATTTTTCTTTCCTCGATTTGAGTTTTCCAACAATAACAACTAATATGCTCATGACCGCAATGCCCGTTAATGCGCCCAAAGAATCGACCGCCACATCGGCTATATCGCAAACTCTGTCGGGCACAAAATATTGGTGTATTTCATCGCTTACTGCATAAATTATGCTGAAAGCAAATGAGAAAATAGCCTTTTGCCACACTTTGAATTTGAAGTTAAGCAACACGTTAAAGCTTAAAACACCCAACACGGCAAATTCGCAAAAATGACCCATTGTTCGAATAAAGCCCGACATAGAGTCCATAATTTGCTGCTGTTCGGCAAGTGAAAGCTCCTCGAAATTCGGTGTGATTATCTTTGCAATATAATAAACCACTCCGCTGCTTGTATCGGCTGACTCTTGCCCATTTTCGGCACTCATTATAAAAATGACCGCCATCCAAAGAATCAAAAGCACAACAGAAATTGTACGTTTAACTGTTTTTGACATTTTCTTTTTCCTTGTCGTTTTATTCGTCAAGCTTGAGTACCGCCATGAATGCCTCTTGCGGAACCTCGACAGAACCGAGCTGGCGCATACGCTTTTTGCCTTCCTTCTGTTTTTCAAGAAGTTTTTTCTTTCTGGTTATGTCACCGCCGTAGCACTTTGCCAAAACGTCTTTACGCATGGCCTTTACGGTTTCACGGGCAATAACCTTACCGCCGATTGCCACCTGAACGGGAATTTCGAACAACTGACGCGGAATATAATCCTTCAATTTTTCGGCAATTCTTCTGGCTCTGTTATAAGCATTATCAGCGTGAACAATGAACGACAAAGCATCGATAACATCACCTGCAAGCAAAACGTCGAGTTTAACAAGCTTGGATTTTTCATAGCCCTTTATCTCGTAATCGTAGCTGGCGTAACCTTTTGTGCGCGATTTTAAGGCATCAAAAAAGTCGTAAACAATTTCACCAACCGGCATGATGTAGTGGATATCAACACGGTCGCCCACATAATTCATTCCAATATACTCGCCGCGTCGCTCTTGGCAAAGGCCCATAATGGCGCCAACATAGTCGCTTGGACTGTAAATTGTAACGTCGGCAACCGGCTCTAACGCCTCGACGATAGTAGCAGGGTCGGGATAGTTTGTGGGGTTATCAACTGTGAGTGTGGTTCCGTCGGAAAGTTCGAACTTATACTCAACGCTCGGAGCTGTTGTTACAAGGTCGATATTATATTCTCTTTCAAGTCGTTCTTGAATGATTTCCATGTGCAAAAGGCCTAAAAATCCGCAACGGAAACCAAATCCTAGCGCACCCGAGGTTTCGGGTTCGAACAAAAGCGAAGCATCGTTAAGTTGCAACTTTTCAAGGGCTTCTCTAAGGTCGGTATAATGCGCACCGTCGGCAGGATAAATACCGCAGAAAACAACGGGATTAACCTTGCGATAGCCTGCCAATGGTTCTTTTGCAGGGTTTTCGGCATCGGTCATGGTGTCGCCAACTCTTGCATCGCCAACGTTTTTAATAGCGGCGGCAATATAACCAACCTCACCTGCAACGAGTTCATCACACGGAACCATTGTATTAGCACGCTTTCTGCCAACCTCAACGATTTGGAACTGGGCACCGGTAGCCATCATTTTTATGGTCTGACCGGGTTTCACCTTGCCCGACATAACTCTAAAATAAACAATAACGCCCTTATAAGCATCGTAATACGAGTCGAATATCAGCGCCTTCAAAGGTTCGTTTTCATCACCAACGGGTGGCGGAACGATTTTAACAATCTGCTCCAAAACCTCGTCGATGTTAATATTGTTTTTGGCCGAAATCAGCGGTGCCTCGCTGCCGTCGATACCGATAATATCCTCGATATCCCGTCTCACCCTTTCGGGATCGGCAGAAGGAAGGTCGATTTTATTGATAACGGGCAAAATTTCAAGTCCGTGATCAACTGCCAAATAGGTGTTTGCCAAGGTTTGAGCCTCGATTCCCTGCGAAGCATCGACAATCAAAACTGCGCCTTCACAAGCGGCAAGCGACCTTGACACC
>JAZNEE010000010.1:0-3930 GCA_045588405.1 Acutalibacteraceae bacterium | reverse complement strand
GACATGGCTACGATCCGACTTTTCTTAAAATTTTGGAAGGTACTGTTTCAAACGTTCCGCCTCAGGGTGGTAGAAAACATCCTCAACAGGAGTTTATTCAGCTTGATACCACCAATATTTTGTTCATTTGTGCCGGAGCTTTTGATGGTATAGAAAAAATTGTTGGCAAGCGAATGGGCGAAAGCGGATTGGGCTTCGGTGCTGAAGTTAAATCTAAACAGCAGATGGAAGAGGAATTAACTTCGAGAAAGGTTATTCATCACGACCTTGTTAAATTCGGTCTTATTCCCGAATTGGTTGGACGTTTGCCCGTTATTGCTTCACTCGATGCTATGGATGAGGAAACTTTATTGAGAATCATGACCGAGCCTAAAAACTCGGTTATCAAGCAGTATGTTGAACTCTTTAAAATGGATAATATCGAACTTGTTTTCGAACCCGATGCTTTGCAAAAAATTGCAAAGCTTACTGTTGAACGTAAGACAGGTGCCAGAGGCTTGCGCTCAATTATAGAAAATATTTTGAGAGATATTATGTTTGAAGCGCCTTCTGACAAAACCATTTCAAAGATTGTTATTGATTCTAATTGTGTTGATGGCGGAAAGCCTAAGATTACAAAAGATTCCGAAAGAAAGACTAAAGCATCGCCCAAAAAGAAGGAAATAGATATTCCCGTTGCATAAGTTGACAAGTAAAACGAAATCCCTTGATTTATAGCTTAAACGCTTAAAATCAAGGGTTTTTTGTGATTATTTGTTACATTTAATTCCGCAAAAAAATAACAAAAAAATTAGAAAAAATTTTTTATGAATTTACACGAAAAATAGTTAAAAATATTAATTAAGGGTTGACATTGAACAAAAAAATGTCAATCAACTGTAATTATAACAAGACTTCTTTTGTTCAATTTGATTGATAAAACAGAAAAATGAACAAAGTAAAGTTGCGTTTGTGGGGCAAACCTACAAAAATTAAGCCAATGGTCCACGCTTAATTGACTTTTGAACGTTTAGAGATTATAATTATTAAAAAAAGAAGGATTGAGTGATTAGCATGCCGGAATTCTTACTGAACGCCGAACGGGAGGCTCTTATCAAAGAATTTGTTTCAAAGTTGCCTGAAATTCGAAAAAGAGCAAGGGTTTCGCAAGGTCAACTTGGAGAAAAAATCGGTAAGAGCAGACAAAAGATATCGGACATTGAACGCATGGCAGCACCTATGGGATGGGATACTTATATTGCTACTTGTGTGGCACTTGAAGCTGTTGGTGCATTTGATGAAAGAACCGATGCTTGGTATTTTCAGGCAAAACGCAAATGGTTTGAGTGAGCGGGATAACCCAAAGGGGTTATCCCTTTTTCCTTTTATAAAAAAAGCGGAGTGTTATCACTCCGCTTTTTGTTATATTAATTTCATTTTAATCATAGGTATTATAAGAATTATTTTGTTAATTCCTTAATGCAGTGTTCACAAACGTTTCGGTCTTTAAAAACAGTAATATTTTCGGAACTGCCACAGAAAACACAGGTAGGTTCATATTTTTTTAAAATTATTGAATCACCATCAACAAAAATCTCGAAGGCGCCATTTCCATCTTTAACACCGAATTTTTCTCTAAGTTCAGCAGGGATAACCATGCGACCAAGGGGATCCACACTTCTGACAATACCAGTAGATTTCATATTTTCGCCTCCGTTTTTTATTAGATTATAAACTGTAAAGCTGTATGTGTCAATTAAAATTTGTTCGGTTTTTGTAATAATTTGTTGCTTTAAGTTGAAAAGGGGAATTTTTTTGAATTTAATATGGGCGTTGACTGTTGTTGCATCGTTGATCACCTTTTTTGTTTTCGGCGACGTTTCAAGCGTATCGACAATTATGTCTGAATCAGCAAGCGGTGCTATCGAACTTATTTTATCGCTTGCGGGAATCATGGCTTTGTGGGGAGGCTTCATGGAAATAGCCGAACAAGGCGGAGTTACCAATATTTTTGCAAAAGTGTTATCTCCCGTTTTAAAAAGACTCTTTAAAGGCGTGAAAAATAACAAGGATGTTTTGTCAGCAATTTCTATGAATATTACGGCAAATATTTTCGGTTTAGGAAATGCTGCAACACCGCTTGGAATTGAAGCAATGAGGCGCATGAAAGCAATATCAAACAAGGGATTAACGGCGACAAACGAAATGGTAACCTTTGTTATTATTAACACCGCTTCTGTGCAAATAATTCCCACAACCGTTGCAATGCTAAGGGCAAGGTATGGCTCAGCACAACCTATGATTATATTGCCGGCGGTACTTTTGGCTTCGGTTTGTTCTTTGCTAGTGGGACTTACCGCTGATTACATATTAAGAAGGTATAATAATGCTTGAAATCATTTCATCTGCAGTTTTGCCTGTGGTACTGATGTTGTTTATCATCTGTGCGCTTCTTCGTAAAATAAACGTTTTTAAAGCATTTTTGGAAGGTGCCGAAAAAGGGCTTTTTGCGCTCATAAAAATCGCACCGGCGCTTATTGCATTAACGTTTGCAGTGAAACTGATAAGAGGGTCGGGCTTGCTTGATGTTTTTGTAAATATTTCATCACCTATAACATCTAAATTGGGAATTCCGGCAGAAATAATGCCGCTGGCCTTACTGCGTCCGATATCGGGCAGTGGGTCAACGGCATTGCTTACAGATATGTTTGAAGCTTATGGTCCCGACAGTGAAATCGGGTTAATAGCTTCGGTGCTTTGTTGCGCAAGTGAAACAACGTTTTATACTACGGCGGTTTATTTTGGTTCCTGTTCGGTGGTTAAAACACGCCACACATTACCTGTGGCCTTGTTGGCCGATGCGGCATCTGTGCTTTTCAGTATATTGTTTGTTAAACTTTTGCTTTAATCTTTAACGATTTTGTCAATAGTGGGATTGATTTTATCCTTATCTGAAAGAATAATTTCCATATCATCAGGTATTGGCCAATCTATGCCAACGCTGGGGTCGTTCCAAATAAGACCGCCTTCATCGTTAGGATGATAAAAGTCATCAACCTTATAAACAAACTCAGCTTCATCGGATAATACCACAAAGCCATGGGCAAATCCACGGGGGATAAAGAATTGACGCTTGTTCTCGGCAGAGAGAATAACTCCCTCGTATTTGCCATAAGTTGGGCTGCCTTCTCTAAGGTCAACCGCAACGTCATAAACCTCGCCACTGATAACGCGGACAAGTTTGGATTGAGGGAAGTTCTTTTGGAAGTGCAGACCTCTCAAAACGCCTTTTTTGGATTTTGACTGATTATCCTGAACAAATTTCACATCAATACCTGCTGCTGCAAAGTCATTATATTGATATGTTTCCATAAAGTAGCCACGGTCATCGCCAAAGGCGGTGGGTTCAATAACAAAAACACCATCAATACTTGTTTTGATGAAATTAAACTTTCCCATTATTGGCACCTCTTATTTATCGGCATACATTTTTTCGTAGTATTTTTGGTAAGCACCGCTTGTTACGTTGTCAAACCATTCCTTATTGTCGAGATACCACTTAAGGGTTTTCTTAATACCAACTTCAAAGGTAGTTTCGGGATACCAACCAAGATCGTCCTTGATCTTCTGGGGGTCAATACCGTATCTGCGATCGTGACCTTTACGGTCGGCAACGTGCTTAATCATATGCTCGCCAACCTCTTTGTCAACGTTTTCTTTAATGTATTCAATGATGGTTTTAACAATAAAGATATTGGGACGCTCGTTATGTCCGCCAACGTTATAAACCTCGCCAATCTTACCGTCGCGGATAACCATATCGATGGCTTTGCAATGGTCATCAACATAAAGCCAGTCTCTAACCTGCATACCGTCACCGTAAACGGGAAGGTCCTTATGAAGAAGGGTGTTGTTCATGATAAGCGGAATAAGCTTTTCGGGGAACTGATA
>JAZNEE010000009.1:0-7067 GCA_045588405.1 Acutalibacteraceae bacterium | reverse complement strand
CAACAGCGCTATATTCTCTTGTGAAGGAATGTTCCTTTATTTGCTCGGCAAGTGATACGTGAGCCGCATCGTTTTTAGCAACCATTAAAAGACCGCTTGTGTCTTTATCTATTCTATGAACAATTCCCGGTCGCATAACACCATTGATACCCGAAAGACTGCCTTTGCAATGAAAAAGCAGGGCATTCACAAGCGTTCCGTCGGGATTACCCGGTGCAGGATGCACAACCATCCCTTTAGGCTTATTAACAACCAAAAGGTCGTCATCCTCATAAACGATATCAAGCGGAATATCCTGTGGCTCAGCCTCTAATTCCTTAGGATCGGGAATATTTACGGTTACCTCATCCCCCACCGCCACAGTTGCCTTCTTTTTTGCCGACTTACCGTTGAGCAAAACCTCGCCGTTTTCGATAAGTTCGGCCGAAAGCGACCTTGAAATGGTCAGCTCGGCAGAGATGAAGGCATCAAGCCTCATCCCGCCGTTTGTAACTGTTAAAATTTCAGTTGTCATCGCTCTGTTCTTCTGCTTTTTCGAGTTCGCCCTTGTTGATTTCAGTAGTCTCAGTAGACAGCTGTTTCTTGGCTTTAGCATCCTTTATAAGATCAAAAACGAAATAAACAACTATAAGACCTGCTCCTATGCACACGGCACAGTCAGCAATATTGAACACAGGAAACTCAAAAAACGCAAATTCTAAAAAGTCAACAACGTTTCCGCCTCTGAAAACTCGGTCGATAAGGTTACCCACACCGCCCGAAAGAACAAGGCAAAGAGCCCAGAACATCAACTTGCTGTCAAAGGTTTTTCTGACGAGCATACAAACACAAACCACCATGATAAGGCAGGTTATTGTTATTAAAAACCATGTTTGTCCCTGAAAAATTCCAAATGCAGCACCGCTGTTAGGCGGGATACGATGGAAGTTGATAATTCCCGGAATAACATTACTAATAATTTGGTTGGGTTCCATTTGTGTTATGACCAGATATTTGCTTAACTGATCAGCCACAACAACAAGAACGCTGCAAATAATAGCTAATATAGCAGACATAGTCTACTCCTTACTTATTTATAATAGCGGCACAGCGTGCACACAAAGTGGGATGCTCACTGCACTGGCCAACGGTGTTGGAATAACCCCAACAGCGCTCACACTTTTCGCCTTCGGCGTGCTTAACGGTAACGCCGATGCCTGTATCACCTGCGTGATCGCCACCCTTACCATTTTCAAGTTTAACCTCGGATACGATGAAAATAGTGGTAAGCATATCCTCTGCAGATTTGAGGAAATCAAACATCTCTCCCTCGGCAAAGATGGTAACCTCACTCTCAAGCGAAGCGCCGATAACCTTTTCGTTACGTGCAAGCTCCAAAGCCTTTTTAACGTCATCACGAACCTCGTGAAGTTTTTCCCAACGAGCCATAAACTCGGCATCAAAGTTGCCTTCTGCCTTGGGGAACTCGTTGAAAATAATATTTCTAACGTCGTCACCGGCCTTATGGGGCATAAACTTCCAAATTTCATCCGAAGTGAAAGCAAGAATAGGAGCAATCAAACGGGTCAAGGTATGAAGTACCTTATAGATAGTAGTTTGTGCTGCACGGCGGGTCAAAGAATCGGTAGCCTCAATATAAAGTCTGTCCTTAACTGCATCAAGATAGAAGTTAGACATATCAAGAACGCAGAAATTGTGGATAGCGTGGAAAATAAGGTGATACTCAAAATTCTCATAAGCTTCGGTGCATTCCTTAACAATGCTGTCAAGACGCATTAAAGCAAACTTATCCATTTCGAGAAGCTTATCGTCCGAAACGGCATCCTTATCGGGATCAAAATCATTGATACAACCCAAGATAAATCTTGCTGTATTTCTGATTTTTCTGTAAATTTCGCTAAGCTGCTTCAAGATATCCTTGGAAATACGGATATCGGCATGATAGTCGGAAGAAGCAACCCAAAGTCTCAAAATATCGGCACCGTACTGTCCAACAATTTCGTCAGGGTTAATGGTGTTACCGATAGACTTCGACATCTTCTTGCCTTCACCGTCAACAACCCAACCGTGAGTAACAACGGTCTTGTAAGGAGTAATGCCATAAGCGGCAACCGAGGTGAGAAGTGAAGACTGGAACCAGCCTCTGTACTGGACAGCACCCTCTAAATAAAGGTCTGCGGGAGGTACCATACCGTCGCGTCCGTTGAGAACGGCAGAATGTGAAACACCCGAGTCAAACCAAACGTCCATAATATCGGACTCTTTCTTAAATTCGGTGCAGCCGCACTCACACTTAACGCCTTCGGGCATAAGTTCTTTTTCAGAAAGCTCGTACCAAGCATCGGCACCTTTTTCTTTGAAGATTTCAACAATCTTTGCGATAGTGGTGCTGTTAATAACTTCCTTACCACAATCCTTGCAGTAGAAAATCGGAATGGGAACACCCCAAGTACGCTGACGGGAAATACACCAGTCACTACGGTCCTTGATCATACCGCTGATACGGTCTTCACCCCAACCGGGAATCCATTCAACCTTCTTGATCTCCTCCAAAGCCTTGTCAGCAAAAGCAGAAATCGAGCAGAACCATTGCTCGGTTGCACGGAAGAGAATAGGCTGTTTACAACGCCAGCAGTGAGGATACTGGTGGATAATCTTTTCAAGAGCAAAAAGATGACCTGTTTCATCAAGTTTAATAGCGATAGCCTTATTAGCGGCATCGGTAGTAAGACCTTCGAACTCGCCTGCATCTGCGGTCAAAATACCCTTATGGTCAACAGGAACAACCATTCCAATTTCAGGGTAGTTACGGCAAACTTCAAAGTCGTCAACACCGTGACCGGGTGCAGTATGAACACAACCTGTACCGCTTTCCAATGTTACGTGATTACCAACGATAACGAGCGAAGTGCGGTCGATAAACGGATGTGCACATTTCATATATTCAAGCTCAGAGCCCTTGATGGTACCCATAAGCTCATATTCTTCAACTTTAGCGGCCTTGAATGCGGCAGGAGCCAATTCGGTGGCCATAACGTAGTATTCGCCATTTGCCTTGAACACGCCGTAATCATAGTCGGGGCCTACGCAAATTGCAAGGTTTGCAGGCAATGTCCAAGTGGTGGTGGTCCAAATAACGAAAAATGTTTTACCAATTTCAGCGCCAAGAGCCGAAAGTTTGCCTGCATCATCGGTAACGTTGAATTTAACGTAGATAGAATGGCAAGGATCCTCGGCATACTCGATTTCAGCTTCAGCCAAAGCAGTCTGACACTCGGGGCACCAATAAACAGGTTTTAAGCCCTTATAGATATATCCCTTTTCAGCCATTGTGCCAAAAATTTCAATCTGCTTTGCAACATAATCGTTACGCAAAGTGAGATAAGGATCGTCCCAATCGCCAAGAACACCAAGACGCTCAAACTGCTTTCTCTGGTCATCAACAAAGCCTAATGCAAACTCACGGCAAATCTTACGAAGCTCTAATGCCGACACTTGAGCATTTGAAGAAACACCGGCTTTTTTGCGTGCTTTAAGCTCGGTAGGAAGACCGTGTGTGTCATAACCGGGAACATAAGGAGCCTTAAATCCCGACATGTTCTTATATCTCAAAACAAAGTCTTTAAGAGACTTGTTAAGTGCGGTACCCATATGAATAACGCCGTTTGCGTAAGGAGGACCATCGTGAAGAATGTAAAGAGGCTTACCCTCGTTCTTCTTCATAAGTTCCTCATAAGTTTTGCTGTCCTGCCACTCTTTTAAAGCCTCGGGCTCACGAGTAGGCAAACCTGCTCTCATAGGGAATTCGGTTTGAGGCAGATTAAGTGTCTGATTGTAATCCATTTATACTACTCCTTTTTGGCGTTTTCGCGCCACGGTTTTTACCAAATTTCAATTCCTTTTAAAACTCATTCAATCCGGACCGATTAAAACCGGTCCGGATTAGTTGAAACAAAATTATTTCTTTTTCTTTCTAAAGAAAAGCTTGGGCTCGTCGTCATCGTCTTCGTCATCATCAACGCCAAAGCTTATACGTCCTTTTTTGGGTTTCATAGGTTCGTCGTCACCAACAAACAAATCGGTTCCTACTGCCTTTTTGGGTTCTTCATCAAACGAAAGTTGCATATTGGTAACGGATTCTTCACTTACGGGTGCTTGAGTGGGTACGACATTGTCGTCAAAAGCAACCTCAGCGCTTTGTATATCGGAGGATGAGTTGATATCCTCTATTTGAACCTCGGCCACTTCTTCAGCTTTTTCAGCTTCAGCTTCGGCTTTTTTCTGTTCTTCCAAAATTCTTGCGGCTTCTTCTTCGGCTTTTCTTGCGGCTTCAGCAGCAGCTGTTGCCAATCGTGCTTCTTCTGCCTTAGCCTGTTCCTCAGCTAATTTTTCAGCCTCGGCATTTTTTTCGTTTTCTTCAGCCTTTGCAAGCTTTTCGTCAACTGCATTTTTGAGAAGTTCTTCGGGGTTGGCAAAATTTATTGCAAGCACGGTTTTAGCGCGTTCTAAATTAAAAGTAACCTCATCGGGGAGTTCTTCAATAAGACTCATAATAGTGTTGCACTGTGTTGTAGCCTTTTTGCGGAAATCCGACACCTCAATAACAAGTCGATCATAGAGTTTTTGCTGTAATTCAACCGATTCTTTAGCAACTAAAACAGCTTCTTCTGCCTTTTTAACAGCTTCAGCGATAATCTTTGCTGCTTCCTTTTCAGCGGTATCGCCCAAAAGCAAAGCGTTCTTTTCGGCTTCTTCAATAATTTCCTTAGCTTTTATCTCCGACTGCTTTATTTCAAGCTCGGCATTTGCAACAATGCTTGCTGCTTGTTCTTTTGCTTCTTCAAGCATTGCATCAGCTGTGCGCTGTGCGTTTACAAGAATGTTCTGAATGCCGGCTGCAGAAAGACCTCCCTCGGGTGCTTTTTCGCTGTATTCCTGCAATTTGCGATCAGCATCGGCCTTTTGACGCATAAGCATCTCAATCTGAGAAGCTACTTCTTCAAGAAAAAGTTCAACGTCGCTCTGCTTGTAGCCGCCCATGGTCGACTTCTGAAATTCAATATTGCGAATCTGTTCAGGTGTCTTCATTTGTTTACCTCCGTCAGTAAGTTAGTTGTATTTTCTGTATTTAAGGATGATACGCCCCTTTTTAGTGAGGTCGTTAATGCTGTCGATTATAAATTTCCCTTTTTTTCTAATGGTTAGCACATCGCCCACCAAGATTTCTTTAGTGAGTTTTTGCACCGCAACACCATTGACCGAAACCAATCCCTCAGTTATAAACTCGGAGGCTGTGTTTCGCGAACAATTTCCAAGTGCCGCAACAACGCAATCGACCCTGCTTGAAGCAATCGTGTCACTACCCTCTATAAAATCATTAGGCATTGGCACATAATCGGTGTCATCCTTGATTAACTCAACACCCGCAGAGGCAATTTTGGTTATTTCATTCATAACGTGGTCGGCAACCGACTCAGATATAAATATGAAAGCCTGCTTTTCCTCGGTCAAAATATCTCCAACGGTATCTCGTTCGATTCCGGCCGACATCAACGCTCCCAAAATATCCCTGTGTTCAAGTACACGGGTGCTTTTATTTATAATTTTGATTTTGACAATCGGAAAGCAAGAAGCATCCGGCTCACACCAATCAGGGAAAACGCCAAAATAAACCCTTTCGGCTGAAGAGTATCCGCCCCAAAGTGAAAATTTTGCCTTTTCCTTTTTGGCAACTGTTAAAGCGATTGCCACACCCGAAGCATCGATAAACCCAACAAATTTGGGGATGCTCCGTTTTGCGCAAACACTCACCGCGTCAAAAAGCCTTGCTTCCAATATTTCCTTGTCAGAAACTCCCATTACTGCATAAAGGAGGTGCTGTCCATTTCGTCAAGCAAAAGTTCACCCATAACGTCAACGTTAGAGGGAGTGATAATAAAGGTGCTGTTAGCAACTCTCTTAATTCTTCCGCCATGAGCATAAGCAGCGCCCGAAAGGAAGTCGATAAGTCTGCGTTGAACGTCCTTGCCGGTGGCTTCAAGATTAAGTACAACAGTTCTGCGGTCTGCAAGATGATCTGCTATGGCAGTTGCATCGTCAAATCTCTCGGGCTTTACAAGTGCAACCTGTATCTGCGAACCGGTCTTTACAGTTCCAATGCTCTGTGTTTTACCCTTGCGGTCACTGGGGAACTGAGTAGTCTTTTCCTTTTCATAACGTTCGAATCTGGAATTTTGCGAAGTATAGTAGTCCTCTTTTGCGGGTTCGGGTTTGGAAACAACAACATTCTCCTCATAATCATCCGAATCCTCTGCGCTCATGATATCCTTGATTTTATCAAATAAGCTCATTTTGTTTTCTCCTTTGCTTTTATTTATTATTGTATATTCTCTCACCGAATAGTTTTGTTCCAACCCTTACAATATTGGCACCATGTTCTATTGCCAACTCATAATCGTCAGACATTCCCATCGATAGATACTCCATATTTACATTATCCACTTTTTTGTCCCTAATGTCAATAAACAGTTTGCGCATTTTTGCAAAATATTCTGCAAGTTCTTCGTCATTTTGACAAATAGGCGGTATTGTCATAAGACCTTTAACCTTAATATTAGACATTTCGGCCATTTTTTCGACAGCAACCATCACTTCGTCTGCCAAAAATCCCGATTTGCTTTCTTCGTTACCGATGTTAACTTCAACAAGAATATCGGTAACAATTCCTTTCGCCTTCGAAACCTTGTCGATTTCGGTGGCAAGCTTTAACGAATGCACCGATTCAATCATTTCAACAAGTCCCACAATATCTTTGACCTTATTGGTCTGCAAATGACCTATAAAATGCCTGTGAGCACTGGTTGAAAGCTCGTCTTTTTTAGACAAAAATTCTTGTACTCGATTTTCACCTACGTAATTTATACCATTTTCTATTGCGTGATTTATAACCGCAACAGGAACTGTTTTGGTTGCCGCAAGCAGCAAAACACTCTGTCGGTCAATGCCTTTTCGCTCACAAACAGCCTTTATTTTTGATTCAACCTCAATATAGTTTTCATCAAACCATT
>JAZNEE010000008.1:0-18363 GCA_045588405.1 Acutalibacteraceae bacterium | reverse complement strand
GACGGGAAATTTGAGTTTTACAGTTTTTTGAGCAGGCATTTTAGATTTTTCTTTATAAAAAGTTCCCAAATATATTTTGATATTTTGCTAAAACAGTTGATATTTGTTCGCTTTAAATATATAATAAAAAAGATAATGGACTATTGTGCCGGATTTTTTTAAAACAGACTTTTGGAAGGGGTCTTGATTTATGGATTGCAAACAGTTTTTTGAACAAATTAACGGTAAAAAGATTGCCATGTGTGGAATCGGTGTCAGCAACACACCGCTTATCTTCAAATTTCTTGAAAGAGGTGCGAGGGTTTATGCTTGCGACCGCAGAACAAGAGAGCAGATTGGCGAGGTTGCAAACGAACTTGAGGCCAAAGGCGCCGAACTTCGACTTGGAGAGGATTATCTTAAAGACCTTGAGGTTGATATGATTTTCCGCACACCCGGTATGCACTTTGATTTGCCCGAACTTAAGAAAGCAAGAGCCAATGGTATTGCCGTTACAAGTGAGATGGAGGTTTTCTTCGACCTTTGTCCTGCAACCATATTTGCCGTAACAGGTTCTGATGGCAAGACCACCACAACCACCCTTATTGCCGAAATGCTAAAAGCCGAGGGTAAAAATGTTTTCGTAGGTGGTAATATCGGCACTCCACTTTTACCCGAAATTGAAAACATTACTGCCGATGATTTTGTTGTTGTTGAGCTTTCTTCCTTCCAGCTTATTTCAATGCGAAAAGGCCCCGATGTTGCGGTTGTCACCAACGTTGCTCCCAATCATTTGGATATTCACAAGGATATGGACGAGTATATTGGTGCTAAAAAGAACATATTGCTTCATCAAAACGCTTTTTCACGCACAGTTCTTAACGTTGATAACGAAATTACCGCAGGCTTTGCGGGTGAAGTTAGAGGCCAGAAATTGACCTTTTCAATGAAACAAAAGGTTAAAAGCGGTGCTTGGCTTTCTGAGGATGGTTATCTCAATCTTTCCTATCGCGGAATTTCGGTACCCCTTATGCATAAGGACGATATAACCATTTTGGGTGACCACAACGTCGAAAATTATCTTGCTGCAATTTCGGCAGTTTGGGGTTACGTCGGTGCCGACAGTATTGTTAAGGTTGCTCATGATTTTAAAGGTGTTGAACACAGAATCGAATTTGTTCGTGAGGTGCAGGGTGTTAAATATTACAACGACTCGATTGCTTCAAGCCCCACAAGAACAATTGCAGGTCTTAAAGCCTTTAATCAAAAAATAATTTTGCTTGCAGGCGGGTATGATAAGCATATACCGTTTGAACCCATGGCTCCTTATGTTACCGAAAAGGTTAAAACCCTTATACTTTGCGGACCCACAAGTGATAAAATAGAAACTGCTGTTAAGGCAGATCCCGACTATAAAAACGGCAATCCTGAAATCATAAGGGTTAACGATTATGAAGAAGCCGTCAAAATTGCTCACGAAAGGGCAGTTCCGGGTGATATTGTGGCATTAAGTCCTGCTTGTGCAAGCTTTGATGCTTACCCGAATTTTGTTGCACGCGGACGTCATTTTAAACAACTTGTAAACAAACTTTAACGGAGTTTTGTAATGAATTTAAAAACCATTTTAAAAGAATTAACCGCAGCAGAGGGGACTGAAAAGGCACTCAAAGTTGCTGAAAAGTATTTAAAAGAATTTTGTGAAATCAAAAGACACGGCAACAGCCTTTTCGCATCCTTTGGCCAAGGTGAAACCGTGCTTTTGGAGGCGCATATTGATGAAATAGGTCTTATTGTAACCGATGTTAAAAACGGATTTTTGAAGGTTGCTTCTGTTGGTGGGGTTGACGCGCGAATGTTACCCGGCATGAGGGTGAAGATTCACGGCAAAACCGATGTTTTGGGTGTTGCTTGCAGCACACCGCCACATCTTAAAAAGGACGGAGATGAAACGCCTTCTTTCGATAACATTTATATTGATACAGGTCTTGGAGAAAAGGCTGACGAGATTGTTTCAGAGGGTGACAGAATCAGCTTTTTGGGTGATTTTTGCGAACTTCAAGGAGGAAAAGTCACTGCAAAAAGTCTCGATGACCGAGCAGGTGTTGCCGCTGTTTTGATAGCTGCCGAAAAACTTTATAATGAAGAAAACGTTTCCAAAAAAGTCACTGTTTTGCTAAGCGACCAGGAAGAAACGGGTGGTATTGGCGCTAAAACTGCAACCTTTGCAATAGACCCTTCGTATGCTGTTGCAGTTGACGTTTCTTTTGGCAATCAGCCCGGTGTTTCGGAATGTGGAATTTTGGGTAACGGAGCAATGATTGGCATTTCTCCGTTTTTGTCCAACGAGGTTACCGAAAAATTAAAATCCGTTGCCGAAAACAATAAAATCAAGTATCAATTAGAGGTTATGGGTGGCAGAACATCCACCGATGCCGACCATATAGCACTCAGTAAATCGGGGGTCAAAACGGGACTTTTGTCAATTCCGCTTCGCAATATGCACACTCCCACAGAGGTTGTTGATTTGGAAGATATCGAGTCGGTTGCCGATATTTTGGCAGGCTTTGTAAAGGAACTTTAACGATGAAGAAAATTTTAGAGGAGCTTTGTTCGCTTCACGGCGTTTCGGGAAGAGAAGAAAGTGTTAGAGAATTTATAATTAACAAAATAAAAGACAATGCCGAAATCAAGGTTGACGCATTGGGTAACGTAATTGCCTTCAAAAAAGGCAAAAACAGATCCCAAAAAACCGTTATGGCAGACGCCCATATGGATGAGGTTGGATTTATTATCACCGATGTTACTTCCGACGGATTTTTAAAATTTCAGACCGTTGGCGGAATTGAAACACCTGTTATAATGTCACGTAATGTTGTTATAAATGGCAAGGTTACGGGTGTTATTTGCTCAAAACCTATTCATCTTTTGAGTGGTGACGAAAAGAAAAAAGTGCCTTCAAAGGATTCGCTTTATATAGATATTGGTGCCAACGACAAGGAAGCCGCTTTAAAGGTTATAAGTATTGGTGACGTTGCTGTTTTCCAAGATGAATATGCTGAAATGGGTGACCTTTTAGTATCCAAAGCGCTTGACGACCGCGTTGGTTGTGCAGTGCTTATCGATCTTATAAATTCGGAAGCAGAATATGATTTTTATGCAACCTTCAGCGTTTTGGAGGAGGTAGGTGCAGGGGCTAGAACCGCCGCTTTTTCGGTAAAACCCGATTTTGCTTTAGTGCTTGAAGCCACTACTGCCGCTGATATAAGAGGTGTTGATGACGAAAACACTGTTTGCAACGTTAAAAACGGCGTGGTTGTTTCGTTTATGGATAGGGGCACTGTTTATGACCGTCCGCTTTTCGATGAGGTGCTTAAAACCGCCAACGAAAAAGGTATTAAACGTCAGGTCAAGCGTGCTGTCGCAGGTGGTAACAATGCCGCGGGCATTCACCAAACAGGTGAGGGAATAAGAACGGCTGCTTTGTCGATTCCTTGCCGTTATATCCATTCGGCTTCTTGCACCGCTTCGTTTGACGACGTTATTTCGCAACGAGATTTAGCCAAAGCAATGATAGAAAAGTTGGCTTCGGGCGAGATAAAATGATAAAAAGAATAAACGCGTTGCCAAGTGGTTTCGAAGGGTTGCCCAAGACTCGAATCGAGGCGCTTTTTAACACCTATGGTGAAAAAGTTGAGATGTATGTGCAAGAAATCGACGGGGAATTAACCGCTTTTTTCGGTGGTTTTCAGTCGGGTTTTTCACTTGTTGCTAATGATAAAGCCGATTTTTTTGAGCTTGATGGATTTTTCTCGTTTCTTTCGGCCGAGGTGTTTTGTGAGAGTGATATAGCTCAAAAACTGTCACCACACAGTAAAAGAAATTGCAATATTATGCGGTTGACGGAAAATTTGACGGGTGAAGTGAAGCACTCGAAAATCAGCGATGTATATAAAGCTTTACAAAAAGGTGCCGACGGTGATATAGAACTGCCACCTTTTGATTTGTGGTATACCGATTTTTGCATTCGTTTTAATCATAATTCGGCCGAATATTCGTTGTGTGAAAACGCAACGGCGGTATGTGGGTTTATGACCGAAAAGGCTTCGCTTATAACGGGTGTTGCCGTTGATGTCGAAAGCAGAGGCAAAGGACTTGGCAAACAGGCGGTTGCAAGCCTTGTGACTGCTATAAGGCAAAAATATAAATTTAGTGAAATTTACGCCGCATCGTCGGAAGAAAACAAAGCCTTTTATGAAAAATTGGGTTTTGAATTTGACTCTCTATGTGCGGTGATTAGATACGGAAGTGTTTAAAATGGGATTATTTAAAATTGATGAAAGACTGAATTTAAAGGCTGATAAGGCTTTGGAAATTTCAAGAGATGCATTTCGCTACATAGATGAGGTTACCGAGTATAATCAGCAAAAGGTGCTCAAAGCCTTTATTGATAACGGCGTTTCGGAGTCGCATTTTGCGGCATCGACCGGTTATGGCTATAACGACCGTGGCAGAGACACCTTGGAGAGAGTTTTTGCCGATTGTATGGGTGCTGAAAGCTCGATTTTCCGTCATAGCTTTGCTTCGGGCACACATACTCTCACGGTTGCTTTGTTTGGAATTTTGCGTCCCGGAGATACCATGCTTTGCCTCACAGGTCGCCCCTATGATACACTTATCGGTGTGCTTGGAATCGACGGTCACGTTGATGGCTCTTTAAAGGATTTTGGGGTAAATTATGAGCAGGTTGATTTAAAATCCGACGGCAGACCTAATTTAGAGGCGATAGAGCAAAAAATCAAATCAAAAAAATATGCCGTTGCTTATATTCAACGTTCAAAAGGATATAGCTTAAGACCGAGTTTATCGGTTGCCGAGATCGGTGAAATGGCAAAGCTTGTCAAAAAAATATCACCCGAAACGGTTGTTATGGTTGATAATTGTTACGGTGAATTTGTCGAAACACGAGAGCCTACCGAGGTGGGTGCCGACCTTATTGCAGGATCGCTTATAAAAAATCCCGGTGGTGGCATTGCACCGACGGGCGGTTATATCGCAGGCAAAAAAGAGCTTGTTGAAAAATGCGGTTACCGTTTAACGGCACCCGGTGTAGGTACCGAGGTTGGTGCCTCATTAGGCCACACAAGAGAGCTTTATATGGGGCTTTTCAGCGCACCGCACGTGGTTGGTGAAGCGCTTAAAACGGCTGTGTTTACCGCGGCCTTGTTTACAGAACTTGGCTTTGATGTCACCCCTAAATTTGATGAAAAAAGAGCCGACATCATTCAAACCGTTAAAGCAGGCACTCCCGAAGGTCTTATTGCTTTTTGTCAGGGACTTCAAAGCGGTTCACCCGTCGATTCCTTTGCTTCACCCGTTCCCGATGATATGCCCGGCTACGACAGTCAGGTTATAATGGCGGCAGGTGCTTTCACCCTCGGTGCTTCAATCGAGCTTTCGGCAGATGCGCCTCTTCGCGAACCGTTTGCCGTTTGGATGCAGGGTGGCCTTAACTTCCACAGTGCCAAGGTTGGAATTATGCTTGCAGCCGAGAGAATGTTAAAAGAAGGACTTATTGAGAATATTTGAGGTGGCAAAAATGGATTTTTCGAAGCTCAAAGCGGAATTTGACCGATGGATAAACGTTAAAGGTGTACCCTGTGGCCAAATTATCGTCATGAAGGACTATGACGAGGTTTTTAGATGTAGCGGAGGTTTTTTTGATAAAGAAAAAACCAAGGAGGCAAGTTTTTCAGACCTCTATTGGCTTTATTCGATGACCAAGGTTGTTACTGCAACCTGCATTATGCGCGCCAAGGAACAGGGACTTTTGAGCCTTGATGATCCCGTCGAAAAGTATATTCCCGAATTTAAAAATCTCAAGGTTAGAACCGAAGAAGGTGTAAAGCCTTGCGATACAACGCTTACAATCCGCCATCTTATGACTATGACGGGTGGTTTTGGATATTCGATAGCAGGTTACCCCGAGGTTGAAGCTGTTCGCAAAGATCCTAATGCCACAACTCTGGACGTTGTCAAGGCTTTTGGCAACAGCGTACTCTCTTTTGTACCGGGAACCGACTATCAGTACAGCTTTTGTCACGATATTGCCGCCGCAGTTTTAGAGGTTGCAACGGGTAAAACCTATTATGAATATTTGAAATCCGAAATTTTTGAACCGTTAGGAATTACCGATATGGGCTTTGCTCCAACCGAGGAGCAGTTTGCAAGATTTCCGCAAAAATGGATATACGAACGAGTTGACAACAAGTTTGTTTACAATCCGGCTCCTGCAAACAACCATTTTGCTCTTGGTGCTAAATACGAAAGTGGCGGCGCGGGTCTTTTCGGTAATGCCGAGCAATATATAAAATTTGCAAACGTTTTGGCTAACGGTGGTGTTGCTAAAAACGGATACCGCGTGCTTTCGAAAGAAAGCATTGACGAAATGCGAACTCCTGCAATAAAAGGTCGCGTCTTGTGGCAGTTTATAAAAAAGAGCAACCTTATAGGCTATGGTTACGGTTTGGGTGTTAGAACACTTATAAACGAAGATTGCTCTAAAGGGCCGATTGGTGAGTTTGGTTGGGACGGTGCGGCAGGTTCTTACGTTTCAATAGACCCCGAAAATCATATTACAATCGTTTACACTCAATACGTATTTTGTCAGACTCCCATTTATCTCGAAGCACACCCTGCTTTTAGAGATGCCGTTTACGAAGCATTAGGTCTTGCAAAATAATTTTAGCACGGAATTGCCTTTTGGCGATTCCGTGTTTTTGTTTTTTTATTTCAAAATTTGCATAATAACATATTCGCGGGCAATAACAAAGTAAAATAAAAGTTTTAAAGGAGAAAATTATGAAAAAATTTTTATCACTTTTGTTAACGGTGCTTTTTGTTGCTTGTGTTTTTGCAGGTTGCGGAAGAAAAAAATCAGAGGGTGAGGTATCGGTGTTTTATTACACGTTTAGCGACACGTATATTTCCTCGGTGCGTGACGCTATGGACAAAATGCTTAAAAATGCCGATATCAAGTTTAACAACTACGATGCTAACGGTAACCAGGCAACACAAACCGAGCAGATAGACATTGCGATTTCTAAAGGGGCTTCTGCACTTGTTGTCAACGTTGTTGATACCGGTTCTAATGATGCAGCACAGACTATTATTGACAAAGCCAAAGCTGCAAATATTCCCGTTATTTTTTTCAACCGTTCGGTTGAGGAATCGGTCATAAAAAGCTATGATAAGGCAGTTTTTATCGGAACTGATTATGAATTGGCCGGTCACATGCAGGGTAAGATGATCGGCAATTATCTTGTTAAGAATTTTGATGCCGTTGATCTTAATAAAGACGGAAAGATAAGCTATATTATGTTCAAAGGCCAAGAAGGAAACATGGAGGCTATCGCCCGTACCGAATATGCTGTTTCAGATTGTAATGCGATTTTGAAAGAAGCAGGTAAGCCCGACCTTCAGTTTTATGATCCTTCTAATCCCGACAAATATCTTGTTGACCAAAACGGACTTTGGTCGAGTGCCGCGGCAACCGATTATTTGAGCACCGCGCTTGCCCGTTATTCTGAATCAAACAACAATATGATAGAACTTGTTATTGCCAACAACGACGATATGGCATTGGGCGCTATTTCGGCACTTCAAGGTGCAGGCTATAACAAGCAGGGTGGCAAGTTGATTCCTGTTTTTGGCGTTGATGCCACCGAAGCGGCTAAATCAGCCATTGCTGCGGGGTCTATGGTTGGCACCATCAAGCAAGACGCCGAGGGTATGGCAGATGCAATTTTGAAAATTGCCGTAAACCTTAAAAATGGTGAGGATAAATTCAGCGGTATAGCACAAGAAAATATTCAGGGTGGTTGGAGAGTAAATATTCCTTATGCTGAGTATACAGGTGAAAAATAGGTAACACTATTAAAGGGCGACTCTTGTCTTAATATGAGTCGCTCTTTTATAAAGACCGCTTAGGGGGAAAATGATGCAAGGTTCCACATTGCTTAAAATGGAAAACATAGAAAAATCGTTTCCGGGTGTCAAGGCGTTGAACAGCGTTTCACTTGAAGTGAAATCAGGCACAGTTCACGCTTTGATGGGTGAAAACGGCGCAGGAAAATCAACACTTATGAAGTGCCTTTTCGGAGTTTATAAAAAGGATAAGGGACACATTTTTTTAGATGGTGTTGAGGTCGATTTCAAAAACTCCAAGGAAGCGCTTGAAAACGGCGTTGCGATGGTGCATCAAGAACTCAATCAAGCGCTAAAACGCAACGTTTCGGATAACATCTGGCTTGGACGATTTCCAAAGGTTTCAAGATTTTTGCCGTTTACAAGTGACCGAAAAATGCACAAGGCAACGGCAAAACTTTTTAAAGAACTCGGGGTTTCGGTTGACCCTAAAACAGTTATGAGCAAGTTGTCGGTTTCTCAACGTCAAATGGTCGAAATTGCCAAAGCGGTGTCGTATGATTCCAAGATAATTGTGTTCGATGAGCCGACTTCGTCGCTTAACGACCGAGAGGTTGAACATCTTTTTCGCATTATAAATATGCTTAAAAGTAAGGGTTGTGGAATAATTTATATTTCGCACAAGATGGAGGAAATATTAAAAATCTCGGATGAGGTTACCATTATGCGTGACGGCACCAAAGTTGCAACAAAACCGGCAAACGAGATTACTATTGACGAGATTATTAGGCTGATGGTAGGACGCGAGCTTTCTAACCGTTACCCCGAAAAAACCAACATGCCGGGTGAAACGCTTTTGGAGGTTGAGGGACTTTCTTCACTTTATTCCAACCTTAAAGAGGTCAGTTTCAAGTGTCGCAGAGGTGAGGTCTTGGGTGTTGCTGGACTTGACGGCTCAGGCAGAACCGAATTGCTTGAAAACCTTTTTGGTCTCGCAGAAAGGCAGTCGGGCAAGATTAAAATCGACGGCAAAACAGTTGGCAATAAAACCCCTCGCGAAGCCATTAAAAACGGGTTTGCTTTACTAACCGAGGAACGAAGGGCAACTGGCATTTTCGGTATACTTGACATTCGTGAAAATGCAACGGTTTCAAGCCTTAAAAACTGCAAAATAGGGCCGTTTTTAAGCCGCCGAAAGCAAAACAAAAACACCGATTGGTGTATAAGCTCGATGAGGGTAAAAACACCTAATAAGGAAACAAAAATAAGAACTCTTTCGGGCGGTAATCAGCAAAAGGTTATTTTGGGAAGGTGGCTTTTGACGTCACCTACGATATTGTTGCTTGACGAACCTACAAGAGGAATCGACGTTGGTGCGAAATATGAGATTTATCAGCTTATTTTAAATCTTGCAAACGAGGGCAAGGCGGTTATAATGGTGTCCTCCGAAATGCCCGAGTTACTTGGTGTTTGCGACCGAATTTTGGTTATGTCGGGAGGCAGACTTGCAGGCGAGGTTGACACAAAAACTGCAACGCAGGAAGAGATCATGACACTTGCCGCAAAATATGTTTAAGGAGTTAAATTATGGGTGAAAATATGAAGCGTGAAGGTGCGCTTTTCAGCCGATTTGCCGAGTTTAAAAGGCTTTCGGGTGTTGATAAAAAAAGAAGAATTACCGATCTGTTTTTTAATAACGCAATGTATATCATTATCGTTGCGGCTATTATTTTTATTGCCATTAGAGTTCCTGAGTTTGTTTCGCTGTCGTCGATAGTGAACATTGTTTCTCTTACAGCCGCAAGATTACCCATAGCACTTGGAATCGGTGGAGCCATAGTGCTTACGGGTACCGATATTTCGGCAGGTCGTTGCGTGGGACTGACGGCTTGTGTTGCGGCATCACTTTTGCAGGTACCGGAATATGCCAAAAAAATGTTCCCCAATTTGGGTGTTATGCCGCTTGTTGTCGTCATTTTAGTGGTAATTGCAATAGGCGCTTTAACAGGTCTTGTGAACGGATTTTTCGTTGCAAAATTCAAACTTCATCCCTTTATTGTGACTCTCTCAACCCAGCTCATTTTGTTTGGAATTGTGCTTATGTATCTCACAATCGGCACCAATAACGGCCAAACTCTGTCGGGTCTTGATTCGTCTTATACCGATTTTGTGAGAGGCACGCTTTTCACGGTCGGAGGAGTTGCAGTGCCGAAATACGTGCTTTATTCCACCATTATTGCTGTTATAATGTGGATTATTTGGAACAAAACGGCTTTTGGTAAAAATATGTTTGCCGTCGGTTCAAACGAAGAAGCCGCCAATGTTTCGGGTGTTAACGTGTTTAAAACCATTGTGCTTGTCTTTGTGCTTGCTGGTGTTATGTATGGCATAACCGGTTTTATCGAGGGTGCAAGAATCGCGTCGAGCTCGGCCAACACGGGACTAAACTACGAAAGCGACGCCATTGCAGCCTGTGTTATCGGTGGAGTATCGTTTGTTGGCGGAACGGGTAAAATAAGCGGAATCGTGACGGGCGTTTTTCTGCTTCAGATAATATTTGTGGGCCTTAATTTCCTTTCGGTTTCGGCCAATATGCTTTATATAATCAAGGGTCTTATAATCCTTGTAGCTTGTGCTATTGATATGAGAAAATACTTGGCAAGGAAGTGATGGCTTTGCCTTCTAAAAGTGGCGGACTTTATAAAAACGTTAAGATGTCACTCGGCACGGCAAACGTTTTGGTTGTTGTTGGAATAGTAGTGCTTATAGTGGTTTTTGCTTTCGTTGTTAATAATAACGGCTTTACGGTGGAGTTTGATACGCTTGGCGGAACAGAGATTGAAAGCATGAGGGCTATGCACGGCGATGTGTTGCTTTTTATCGAAACACCAAAAAGGCAGGGCTACACCTTTACGGGGTGGTATCGCGATAAGGCTTGCAGAAACAAATGGAACGAACAAACCGACACTGTGACGGGAAGTATGACCCTTTATGCAGGATGGGAAGAAGACCTCGACTAAAATGGCCGAGGCCTTTTGTTTTTGGTGCTTTTTTAAGAATTTACAGGTGGTTAAATTGTTGACAAATAAGACTAAAAGGGGTATAATATTAAATTGGTTTAGGCTGTGTTTTTCAGCTTTAATTTATTTGCCTAAAATAGGCTTAGGAGTTGGATTTTTAAATGGAATGGATGTCACTTAATACTTTAAGAGAAAAGTATCTTTCTTTCTTTGAAAGCAAGGGTCATTTGCGTTTGGGAAGCTTTCCGTTAGTTCCTCAAAACGATAAGTCGCTTTTGCTTATAAATTCGGGTATGGCACCTATGAAAAAGTATTTCACAGGCGAGGTAGTTCCTCCCAGAAGCCGTGTAACCACTTGCCAAAAATGTATCCGCACACCCGACCTTGAAAGGGTTGGTCATACTGCACGTCACGGCACTTATTTCGAAATGCTCGGCAACTTCTCGTTTGGTGATTATTTTAAAGTAGAGGCTATTGAATGGGCTTGGGAATTTTTGTCCAAAACTCTCGAAATTCCCGAAGATTTGCTTTGGCCTTCTATTTACGAAAACGATGACGAGGCTTATGATATTTGGGTTAATAAAATCGGTGTTATCCCCGAACACGTTGTAAGACTTGGCAAAGAGGATAACTTCTGGGAACACGGTTCAGGTCCTTGTGGCCCTTGTTCCGAAATTTATTTTGACCGTGGCATTAAATACGGTTGCGGAAAGCCCGATTGCAAGCCCGGTTGTGATTGTGACAGATATATGGAAATCTGGAACAACGTTTTCTCGCAGTTCAATAATGACGGTAACGGCAATTACACAGAGCTTGCACATAAAAATATCGATACCGGTATGGGTCTTGAGCGTCTTGCTTGCGTAATGCAGGGCGTTGACAATCTCTTCGAGGTTGATACCGTTCGCAATATCTTGAACGAAGTTTGTGCTATCGCAGGCAAGGAATACGGCAAGGATGCTAAGCACGATGTTTCTATCCGTGTTGTTACCGACCACGTAAGAGGCTCAACCTTTATGATTTGCGACGGCGTTATGCCTTCAAACGAAGGCAGAGGCTATGTTCTTCGCCGTTTGCTCCGCCGTGCTGCACGTCACGGAAGATTGCTTGGAATTAACCGTATGTTCCTTTGCGATATTTGCGATAAGGTTATCGGTGAAAATAAAGACGCATATCCCGAACTTGTTGAAAAGCAGGATATGATTAAGAAGATAATCTCGGTTGAGGAAGAAAACTTCAACAAGACTATCGATTTAGGCCTTAAAATGCTTGAAGATATCACCGCCACAGACGGCGACAAGGTGCTTTCGGGTGCTGATGCGTTCAAACTTAACGATACTTACGGATTCCCCATTGATTTGACCAAAGATATTTTGGACGAAAAGGGTTGGACGGTTGACGAGGAAGAATTCCACCGTCTTTATAACGAACAAAAGCAAAGAGCAAGAGATGCCAGAAAGGCTGCCGACGGTGAAAGTTGGAAGAGCAATGATATTGCTTTCGACGGCATTTCGGCAACCGAGTTCTTGGGCTATACCGACGACGTTTGCGAAGCCACCGTTTTGTCACTTGTTGCCGATGGTGAGCAGGTTGCAACCGTTGAAAATGCAAACGCAGTTGTTGTACTTGATAAAACCGTTCTTTACGCTGAAAGTGGCGGTCAGATTGGCGATATGGGTGTTATAGGCTCGTTCGTTGTTACCGACGTTAAGAAAAATGCAAGCGGTATCTTTATGCACCACGTTGTAGTTGATGGCACCTTGTCGGTTGGTGACACCGTTACCGTTACTACCGATATTACCCGTCGTGCTGCAATTCGTCGCAACCACACCGCGGCTCACCTTTTGCAGGCCGGTCTTCGTGCTATTCTTGGCACACACGTTGAACAGGCAGGTCAGCTTGTAACTGCCGATAGCGTGCGTTTTGACTTTACTCATTTCTCGGCTCTTTCGGCTGATGAAATCAAGGCTGTAGAGGCTTTTGTTAACGATGCTATTTTCGATGCAATAGAGGTTGATAACCGCGAAATGCCTATCGCCGATGCTAAGGCAATGGGTGCTATGGCTCTGTTTGGTGAAAAATACGGCGAGGTTGTTCGCGTTGTAAACGTTCCCGGTCGCTCGGTTGAACTTTGCGGCGGAACCCACGTTAAAAACACTTCCGCTTTAGGTCTTTTCAAGATTATTTCCGAATCAAGCGTTGCCGCAGGTGTCAGAAGAATCGAAGCCGTTACCGGTAAGGGTGTTTTGGAACTTCTTAACAAGGTTGAGGGTGAAGTTAATTCTGCTGCCGCAGTTTTGAAACTTAACAATCCTGCAGAGCTTGTTGCCAAGTGCGAACAGATGGCAAACGACCTTAAGAACGCTCAAAAAGAGGTTGAAAAGCTTAATTCAAAGCTTGCCGCAGGCAAGGTAGACGAGCTTATTGCTTCGGCTAAGGATTTGGGCAAGGTGAAGCTTGTGACCGCTAGATTAGAAGGTGCAGGAAGTGATACCTTGCGCTCGATGGCCGATAAAATCAGAGATATTGCTCCCAGCACAGTTGCTGTTTTTGCCGACGTTAAAGGTGATTCGGTAACCTTTGCCGTAACAAGCGGTAAGGATGCAGTTGCCGCAGGTGTTGCTTCGGGCAAGGTGGTTTCCGCAGTTGCTGCCGTTTGCGGTGGTAAAGGTGGCGGACGTCCCGACTTTGCAATGGCTGGTGCTAAAAATGTTGCCGAGGTTGACAACGCTTTATTGGAAGCTGAAAAAATAGTTTCTGCAATGATTTAATTTTCAAAGAAAAGAGGCTTTGCGTTATGGATTGTCTTTTTTGTAAAATAGCCAACGGGGAGATTCCCTCGACAAAAATATACGAAACCGACGAGGTTTATGCTTTTGCCGATATCGACCCCAAGGCGCCTTTCCACGCTATAATTATTCCTAAAAAGCACATTAAAAGTGCCGATGAGATAACCGAGGAAAACAGTTACCTTATCGCCAAGGTTTTCGAGGTTGCAGCTTTGATTGCCAAGCAGGAAAACCTTAATAACGGATATCGAATTGTCAATAACTGCGGTGAGGATGGCGGTCAAACGGTGGGACACATTCATTTCCATTTGCTTGCACGTCGTAACTTGCAGTGGCCTCCGGGCTGATGATAAAGGAGGATTATTATGTCTGAATTTTACACAATGAAAATCGCAGGTCTTGAAAGAAATTTAAAAAAGTTCCCCGTTTCAAACAGTCTTGATATAGCCGCGTTCATTCTTTTCGGAGATACCGAGATTACTATCGCTGCTGCCGAGGAACTTTTGAAAAAGGTGCCCGAGTTTGATTACATTCTCACACCCGAAGCCAAAAGCATTCCGTTGGCTTATGAAATGTCGCGTCAGTCGGGCAAGCCTTACGTTGTTGCAAGAAAAGGCGTTAAGGTTTATATGGGCAACCCCGTTTCGGTAACCGTTCGTTCGATTACCACTCAAAACGAGCAGACACTCTACCTCGGTGAGGATGACGTTGCGCTTATTAAGGGCAAAAAGGTGCTCATTGTTGACGATGTTATTTCAACCGGTGAGTCGCTTACCGCAATTAGAAAGCTTGTTGAAAGAGCAGGTGGTAACGAGGCTGCAGCTTGTGCCGTTTTGGCCGAGGGTGATGCATCAAAACGCGATGATATTGTATTTTTAGAGCCCCTTCCTCTTTTCTTTAAATGATTATTTATTAATCTAAAGCCGTGCTTTTCAGCACGGCTTTATTTTTATGTTAAATTTTTGAAAATTTGAAAAATAAATGTATGATTTTAAGGCGGTTTCTGTTATAATATAATAAATAATTCTAACAAACTCTTGCGGAGGGGATTTTATGAAAAAAACCTTCAAAATTTTATTATGCTTTGTTCTTTCTTTGATGGTAATACTGTCATTTTCCGGTTGCGGAAAAAAAGATGGTGAATTTATAAACACTATTGAGGAAAACGGATTTCAGATAGATATTTACAAAGGCCATGCCGAGATAAAGATGTATTTTGGTGAGGAAAAGATTGTTACAATTCCCAAAACCGCTTCCAAACAACCTGTTACTGTTGTTGGTGATTATGCTTTTAGCGGTTGCAAAATGATTGAGGAGATAACGGTGCCGGAAACGGTGAAAAAACTCGGCGAAGAGGTTTTCAGTCAATGTGTGTCGCTTAAAACGGTTTCCTTGCCCGATGGAATAACTCATTTTGGCAAAGGCGTGTTCAGTTATTGCAGTACGCTTCAAAATTTAAAATTGCCCCAAAGTTTGACTTATGTTCCTGAAAACACTTTTTACAGATGCACAGCTCTTTCGGATGTGACAATTCCTTCGGGAGCAACCGAAATTGGCGACGGTGCTTTCACCGAATGTGATTCGCTCACGGTTGTAAAGTTGCCTACTGGTATTGTTAAGATCGGTACGGGCGCTTTTTCGGGTTGCGATAAGTTAAGTGCTGTTGAAGTGCCGGATAAGGTTACCGATATTGGCGATAGCGCATTTGAGAATTGCAGTTCGTTAGAGGCCGCAACACTTGGCAACTCGGTTAAAAACATAGGCAACCGTGCGTTTGGACTTTGTTCTTCACTTAAAACTGTGACTACAGGTGATAAAATTCAGTCTATCGGGACTGAGGCTTTTAGTCAGACTGCTATTACTGAAATAGTATTGCCTGACACTGTCGCAAGACTTGGAAGCGGTTGTTTTAAGTCTTGTTTGATGCTTAAAACAGCAGTTTTACCCGCCAATATTACTAATGTTCCTGAATATCTGTTTGAGGGATGCCGTGTTTTGGACTCGGTTAATTTGCCTGAAAAGGTTACCAAAATCAATCAATATGCCTTCTCGGGTTGCGAAAGCCTTGCGACCTTAACGTTTCACGAGGGAATAACCGAAATCGGCAAATACGCATTTTCTCAATGCCTTAATTTCAAAAATATAATTATGCCTTCAACCATGAGCAAAATTGGGGAGGGTGCTTTTTCTGATTGTATAAATGTAGCTAGCATTGAACTTGCAAACGTTAAAGAAATAGGCGCGTTTGCTTTTCATTACTGCTGTACCGTTAAAAACGTCACCATTCCGCAGTCGGTTGAAAAAATCGGTGAAGGTATTTTTAGAAACTGTGAGTATTTAAGAAAGGTTACTATTGAAAGAGAAAAAGGCTATTTTGACACCTCGGATTGGGGAGTCGGTTTTAGAATTTCATGGAAACCGGTGAAAAAATGAAAAGAAAAGATATGAAGGCTGTGGCCCAAAAGGCGGTCGAGCTTTTTGAAAAAGAATATCCCGAGGCTATTTGCTCATTGCAATATTCCGATGCTTTTCAGTTGCTTATCGCAACAAGGCTCTCGGCACAATGCACCGATGCCAGGGTTAATATGGTAACGCCGGCATTGTTCCGACAATTTCCAAACGCCGAAAGCATGGCAAAAGCCGAGATTTTTGAAGTTGAAGAACTTATAAAAACCTGTGGACTTTATAAAACCAAGGCAAAGGACCTTGTTGGAATTGCTAAAATGATATGTTCGGACTTTGGCGGAAAGGTTCCCGAAACAATCGAAGAATTAACTCGTCTCCCAGGTGTTGGCAGAAAAACCGCCAATTTAGTGTGTGGTGACATTTATGGGAAGCCAGCCGTTGTTACGGATACGCATTTTATACGTCTTTGCAATCGAATGGGGTTTGTTAAAACCAAGGATCCCTTGAAGGTTGAAAAAGAAATGAGGGATATATTGCCACCCGAAAAATCAAACGATTTTTGCCACAGAACAGTGCTTCACGGCAGAGCAGTTTGTACAGCAAGAAAGGCTAATTGTGAGATTTGTTGTCTCAATAGTATTTGCGAAAAGAAACTTTAAAGCAAAGGGGACTGGAAATGAAAATAATTCATTGTGCAGATATTCATCTTGATTCGAAAATTACTGCATATCTGCCTTCAAACAAAACCAAGCAACGAAAAGCCGAGGTTTTGGCTTCGTTTGTTGAAATGTGTGATTATGCCGCCCAAAACGAAATCAGAGTTGTTATAATTGCAGGAGATTTGTTTGATTCTAACCGTTGTGCAGACGAAACAAAGAAGATTGTTTTATCTAAAATAGCCGAATGTAAAATGGTTGATTTTCTTTATCTTTGTGGCAATCATGATGCTGGTAAAACGTTGGCAAACGAGGAGTTGCCTGAAAATTTAAGGCTGTTTGATGAATATTGGAAATGCTTTACATACGACAATATTGATATCCATGGCGCCGTGATGACCGATGGCAATTGCAAGGGCATTTACGGAGGACTTGTGACCGATGCTGATAAGTTTAACATTGCGGTTATGCACGGAGCAAGATCTCAAAGTTCGGGTGAAGATTTGATAAACCTCAATGAACTTGCCGATAAAAGCATTGATTACTTAGCACTTGGACACTATCATTCTTATGAATATGGTGCGTTGGGCAAACGCGGTATTTGGTGTTACAGCGGATGTCTTGAAGGCAGAGGCTTTGATGAATGCGGTGACAAAGGTTTTGTTTTGCTTGAAATTGAAAACGGTAAATTAGAAAAGCAATTTATAAAAACCTCCAAACGCGATATTGTATCGATCGAATGCGATATAACCGATGTTTCTGATACAGGTGAAATGATAAACCGCATTAACGAATCGGTTAAAGGTTTGCGTGAATCTTCAATGGTAAGGCTTGAACTTGTTGGAGATATTCCTGAAGATGCAAGCAAGGATATTGAGTTTTTCAACCAGACATTAAACTCAAAATTCTATTTTGCAAAAACGGTTGATTCGACAAGGGTTAAAATTCGTCCCGAGGACTACGTGAATGACATATCGTTAAAGGGCGAATTTATACGCAGAGCTTTAAGTGCCGATATGGACGAGGAAATGCGAAACCGCGTTATAGAATGCGGTCTTGCTGTGCTTAAAGGAAGAGAGGTGTTCTGATGAAACTGATTAAATGCAATGTTGAAAATTTTGGAACACTTCACGATTTTACGATTGATTTCGAAAACGGTCTTTCGGTTATAAAAGAGGATAACGGTTTTGGTAAAACCACCACAGCTTCTTTTGTCAAGGCTATGTTTTACGGAATGAACAAGTATCAAGGAAGAGATCTTGAAAAAAATGACCGTGCAAGGTATAAGCCTTGGCAGGGTGGTAATTTTGGCGGTAATCTAGACTTTACTGCTGGCGGAAAAACATACAGAATCGAGCGTTTTTTCGGCACCAAGGCAACGGATGATACTTTCCGTTTGTTCGACCTTGAAAAGGGAACAGAAAGCAAAGATTATACCGAAAATATTGGTGTAGAACTTTTTGGTATTGATTCCGAAAGTTTTGAGAGAAGTATTTTCTTGCCTCAGCAAAGGCTTGATTTGGGCATGAATGCCAGTATCAATGCCAAACTCACGGGTCTTGTTGAAAACAGAAGTCGGAGGCCAAGCGG
>JAZNEE010000007.1:0-4128 GCA_045588405.1 Acutalibacteraceae bacterium | reverse complement strand
AATAACATAGGAGGTAAATATATGCCTAATAAAAAAGTGCTGATAGTCGATGACGACAGCAATATATGTGAGCTTTTAAGACTTTATCTTGAAAAGGAAGGCTTTGAAACAGCCATAGCTAACGATGGTGAAGAGGCAATTGTTAAATTCAATCTTTTTGAGCCTGATTTGATTTTACTCGATGTTATGATGCCGAAACTTGACGGTTGGCAAGTATGCAGAACTGTTAGAAAAAACTCGGATATTCCTATTATCATGCTTACTGCTAAGGGAGAGGTTTTTGATAAAATATTAGGTCTTGACCTTGGTGCTGACGATTATGTCACTAAGCCGTTTGATGCAAAAGAGGTTATGGCACGAGTTAAAGCTGTTTTGCGAAGAACTGCTTCAAATGACGAAAATGCAGAAAAAATTGTTAAATACGATAAGCTTATTATAAATCTTACAAACTATGAATTGATTGTAGATGGTAAACAGATTGATACTCCGCCAAAGGAACTTGAACTTGTTTATCATCTTGCAAGTAATCCTAACCGCGTTTTTTCAAGAGATCAGCTGTTAGACGAGGTTTGGGGTTTTGAATATTATGGAGATTCAAGAACGGTTGACGTTCACGTTAAAAGACTTCGAGAAAAGTTGGAGGGCGTTTCTGATCAGTGGTCTATAAAGACTGTTTGGAGCGTTGGCTATAAGTTTGAAGCAAAGCAGGGTTAAAATATGAATAACCGTCTTTTTAAAAAGATTTTTTTAAGTGTTGCTTTGTCTATAACAGTTGGTATATTATTAGTTGTGGTGCTTTTGAGCGTTACTGTTAGTACAATTCTTGTCAACGAAAAAAAAGACGTTTTAACCAACAACTGTACAACCATATCAAAGGTTATTTCGGGGCAAACTGCAGATAACGAGCGTTTTTTAATGAGTGTTAACGCCGTTATGAAGGTTGCTTCCGATGCCACTTCGGGCGATGTTTATATTAGTGACAGTGACGGACACGTTTTTATATGCAGCTGTGAAGAACATCGTATTGACGGCACTTGTAATCATTCAAAAGGTGTTATGCCAAGCAATATAATTGGAAAAATGCAGAGTGGTGAAAACTATTTTGAGGTTGGCAGTCTTGAAGACCGACTTGAAAATGTTTTTTATACTGCATCAACACCATTTTACAATTCCAACGGCTCTGTTGCGGGGTATGTTTTTATTTCGTCTCCCGCTTCAAGATTAAAAGAAATGTGGTCAGAACTATTTAAAGTTTTTGCTTTCTGTTTGATTGTGCCGTTGCTTGTTACCTTTGTTATTATTTATATTATAACTGCGCGTATCACCAAACCGATAAAGCTCATGTCTAAAGCGGCTGTTAATTTATCAAATGGTGACTTTTCCAATCGGATACCGGTTGAGGGTAACGACGAAATAACCGAGTTGTCTATTGCGTTTAACGCTATGTCAAACTCTCTATCTCAGCTTGAAGGCATGAGAAGAAGTTTTGTCGCCAACGTTTCTCACGAACTCAGAACGCCGATGACCACTATTGGCGGATTTATTGACGGTATTTTAGATGGAACCATTCCACCCGAAAAACAAGAGTTCTATCTCAATATCGTATCCTCCGAAGTCACAAGACTTTCAAGACTTGTTCACACAATGCTTAATTTATCAAGACTTGAATCGGGTGAACAAAGGGTTCAACCGTCAACCTTTTCACCAACCGACCTTATATGTGAGGTGTTAAGCTCGCATGAGCAAAGAATTGAAGCTAAAAAATTAAACATTGAAGGTCTTGAAAAAATAGATGATATAAAACTTGTTGCTGATAGGGATCTTATTTATCAGGCTATATACAATCTAACCGATAACGCCATAAAATTCACCGATGAAGGTGGTTGTATTGAATATTCGGTATTTAAAGATGCCGATGCTTTGCATTTTAAAATCAAAAACAGTGGTAAAGGCATTGCTCCTGCCGATTTGCAATATGTATTTGACCGTTTTTATAAAACCGATAAATCACGCTCGATGAACAAAGAAGGAACAGGACTCGGTCTTTATATAGTTAAAACAATTGTTGATATTCATGGTGGTAAAGTGACGGTTAGAAGTAAGGTTGACGAGTTCACCGAGTTTGAAATTGTTTTACCCCAGTCTCAAAACGAAAGGAAAATTATAGATGGAAAACAATAATAATTTTTATAACGAGCAAACGCCAAAAAGCACAGAAGAAGAAAAAACTTCCATAGAGGTAGAATTTCAAAACATTAGCGAGCCTACCATGACCTTTGATGCTGTGAAGGAAGAAAAAAAGGATTCATCAATGGGGATAAAAGTGTTTTTTGCAATGCTTGCCGTTGTTGTTATGTTGGTTGCGGCTGTTGCGGTCGGTTACGTTTTTGGTAAAAGCGATTATTATATCAGCAATCACCAATCATCAACACCGTTGCAAAACAAAGCGGATGCCGAGGCAACCAATTGTATTAACGTTTATAACAACGTTTCTCCTTCGGTTGTAAATATCTATATTTATAACGAAAAAGGCGTTGCAACGGCTAGCGGTGTTGTTTATACGCATGATGGTTATATTGTTACTAATGACCATATTTACTCTGATATTGCTTCACCAAGATTTCTTGTTGTTTTTTCAGATGGTACAGAGTATGAGGCCGAATTTGTTGCAGGTGATACAAGAAGTGATTTGGCGGTGCTTAAAATCAATGCCGAAAATTTAAAACCTGCCGTTTTTGGCAATTATGATGAGGTTGTAACAGGTGAGCAGGTTGTTGCTATTGGTTATCCATCCGGTGCAGGAGTTGAAGCTATTTTCACAAGCGGTACTATTTCTTCAAAAGGAATAAGGATAAGAGGTACATCGTCTTATACAACCAAAATGATTCAAACAGATACTCCCATAAATCCCGGCAACTCGGGTGGTGCGTTGGTTAATATGTATTCTCAGGTGGTTGGTATCACTTCGGCTAAGCTTGCCGGAACGCAGTATGATAGTGTTGGCTATGCAATTCCTTCGGGAACCGTTATAAAGGTTGTTGATTCGCTTATTGAAAACGGTTATGTTAAAGGCAGAGGTAAGCTTGGAATAACCTATTCGGAAGTTGATTCGGTTACATCAAAAGTCCAAAACCTTCCTACAGGATTGCTTATTCAAGAAATCACAGCTAATAGCGACCTTAACGGAAAAGGCATTAAAAAAGGCGATATTATTACGCATATCAACGATGTTGAAATAAAAAGAGCCGATATAGCACTTGATATAATCGATTCCACCAAGCCCGGTGATACGATGTCGTTTACTATATATGACACTAAAACCGGAACATCAAAAAAAGTATACGGTGCTCTCATTCCGGATGAAGGCAACTCAAGTTATATTAAATCTCTAACAGATAAATAAACAAAAGAGACGGTTTTACCGTCTCTTTTATTTTTATACATATATAAAATATATTTTTATCGTGCTAAAACTCGGTATTTTGCAGTATGCAAAAGGTAATAATCTAATTATATTTAAAATGTTTTGGAGATGGTTTTTTGCAATACAGCAAGGTAGAAATATGCGGTGTTAATACCAATCAACTGCCAATTTTAAAAGAAAGTCAAAAGGAGGAACTGCTGAAAAAAGCACAAAGCGGAAATAAACAAGCCAGGGAAGAGCTTATCCACGGCAATTTGAGGTTGGTTTTAAGCGTTATACAGCGTTTTACCAACCGAAAAGAAAATATGGACGATCTGTTTCAAATAGGCTGTATTGGGCTTATAAAGGCCATAGACAACTTCGATGCTTCACACGGTGTCAGATTTTCAACCTATGCCGTGCCGATGATTATAGGCGAAATAAGACGCTATTTAAGAGATAACAGTTCTGTCAGAGTGAGCAGGTCGATAAAAGATATTGCTTATAAATCAATGCAGGTGAAAGAGGCATATATTGCCGAAAACCAAAAGGAACCGACCGTTGAGGAGATTGCCGCTGCATTAGAACTTGATGTCAGCGACGTTGTTATAGCACTCGAAAGCATTGTTGAGCCGGTATCGATATTTGAATCGGTTTATAACGATAGCGGTGACAGTGTTTATGTACTTGACCAGCTAGGTGACGGCAGCGATGATTCTGATTGG
>JAZNEE010000006.1:0-7090 GCA_045588405.1 Acutalibacteraceae bacterium | reverse complement strand
AAGGGAGCGTGATTGACATTCTCACATATAACGACCTTTTGGAAATTGGCGAAAACGAACGGGACAGAATGGAGTTTGTTTTAAAAGCCATTCAGGAACACAAAGCGAGCGAACAATACAAAGTTGCGTTAGATGCAGATTTGTATTACAAACACAAAAATCCCACGATTATGAGATATGAGAAATATGTCTATAATCAAATGGGAAAAGCGGTAAAAGATGTATGGTCGCCGAATAGTAAAATTGCATCGAATTGGTATAATTATTTTACTGTTCAAGCCGTGCAGTATTTGCTTGGTAACGGTGTATCTTTTACTGATAAGGCGACAAAGGATAAGTTGGGCAAAAATTTTGACAATGCAGTTCAAGAAGTCGCTACACACGCAAAAAATGGCGGCGCCGCTTTTGGCTTTTGGAATTACGACCACGTGGAAGTATATTCTTTGCTTGAATTTGTGCCGTTGTATGATGAGGAAAACGGCGCTTTGATGGCGGGTATTCGCTTTTGGCAGATAGACGATACAAAGCCGTTAAGGGCAACCTTGTTTGAATTAGACGGATATACCGACTATATCAAGCGAAAAGACGAAGATATAACCGTTAAGAATGAAAAACGGAAATATACCCAAATCACAAAAACGAGTGAAGCAGACGGGGAACGCATTTTTGACGGTGATAATTATGACGGCTTCCCGATAATTCCGTTTTATAATACCAATAAACAAAGCGATATTGTCGGCAATCAAGGAACCATTGATGCCTATGACCTTATGCAAAGCCAACTTGTAAACAATGTTTCGAGGGGCGAATTGATTTATTGGATTTTGAAAAACTGCGGTGGTATGAACGCCGAAGATGATGCAAAATTCATTGAGCAATTATTTGTTACCCACGTTGCACACGCTGACGGTGATGACGGGGCAAGTGTTGATGCACACACTTTGAGCGTACCGTTTGAAGCAAGTGCAGAAGCTCTTGACCGCCTTAAAAAACAGTTATTTGATGACTTTATGGCTCTTGATGTTAGTATATTGTCGGCTGGAAGTGTAACCGCTACACAGATTATTTCCGCTTATGAGCCGTTAAACCAAAAGACAGATGGCTTTGAGTTCAATACTACCGAATTTATCAAGGGTATTTTGGCTATTGCTAATATTGATGATGAACCGTCATATACCCGCTCACAAATGAGCAACCAAACGGAAATTATAGACAACGTGTTAAAGGCAACCGAATACCTTGACAGCGAATATATTACACAAAAGATTTTAACCGTTTTGGGTGATGCTGATAAGGTTGAAGAAATTATGAAGCGTTTACAAGCGGAAGAAATTGACCGATTTGGCACTACTGATAACACCAATGAAGAAATCGGGGGGGGCGAAATAGCCACCACAACCGAAGCAATAGACACGGCAGAGGAAACTGTTGGCAAGACCTTGAACGGCGCACAGACGCAGAGTTTGATTGCTGTTATGGCGCAGTATTCGAGTGGCGCACTGAGTGAGGGTCAGGCGGTTGCTATTATTTCCACCGCTATTGGCGTAACAAAGGACGAAGCAAGAGCAATTATTCGAGGGGAATGATGATTGATGGCAGACAAAGCGCATCTGTTGACCGATAAGAAGTTGGAACAAATGGAAAAGCGGTTGTCTGCCATTTATTCCGAAGCGCAGGGCGATATTCGGCGAAAAGCAAATGAATATTTTGCCAAGTTTGAAAAGTCCGATGCCGAAAAGCGTGAGTTAATTAAACAAGGCAAACTGACCGACAAGGAATATCAACAATGGCGACAAAATAAAATTATGTATGGTAAACGCTTCACGGCTATGAAAGAAGATGTTGCCAAACAGTTATTGAATGTCAACCAAACCTCAACGGCATATATCAACGGCGAATTGCCCGAAATATACGCATTGAATTATAATGCCCTTGCCGATACTGTTGACGGAGTTGGTGGTTATTCATTCACTTTGGTTGACCGTGATACTGTGAAAAATCTTGCAATGGCTGACAAAAGCCTTTTGCCGTTCCGTGAGTTAGACCCTGCCAAAGATATTCCGTGGAATATGAAAGCCATAAATAGCGAAGTATTGCAAGGAATTATACAGGGTGAAAGCATACCCGATATGTCAAATCGTATTTTTGGTGAGATTATGAAAACATCAAAAACCGAAGGATTGACAGACAAAGAATTGGGTGCATTGTTAAAACGAAATCGTAACGCTTCTATTCGTTCCGCTCGTACCATTGTTACGGGTGCGGAAAACAAGGGCAGAATGGATAGTTATAAGAAAGCGGAAGAAGATGGAATAATTCAGCAAAAAGAATGGTTGTCATCCAATCAGCCCGGAAGAACAAGACATTGGCATCTGCCGGGGTCTTTTAAGTCTTTGATTGTGGACATTGACGAACCTTTTGAAAATGAATTTGGTGAAATTATGTACCCCGGCGACCCGTCTGCTGACCCTGCCAATACCTACAACTGTCGATGTTCTATGCGTAGCGTTGTAAAGGGCTTTAAGAAGGTGCGATAATGAGTTACACAACCAAAGACAACACAAAAGAGGTTTTATCGGCTCTTGACAAAGCCATTGAACGAGGACTTGAAGCGATAGGCTTGACGGCAGAAGGACACGCAAAGAAAAACACCCCTGTTGATACAGGACGATTGCGGAATAGCATAGGACACGCAGTTGAAGATAAGGCGGCATATATTGGCAGTAATGTTGAATATGCTCCTTATGTTGAATTGGGGAGCCGTGCGAGAGATGGAAAACATATGCTACAAAGAGCCGCCACCGAACACACGGCAGAGTATAAAAAATTGCTTGAAGATAGTATGAAAAACGCTTAATTTTGGCACATTTGACAAATTAAAAATAATGTGCTACAATATATAGTAGAAATAATCAAACGGTGAAGTATAACCGCCGAAGAATAGGAGATTATAATATGGCATTTACACGCAAATTTTTATCCGCTATGGGAATTGAAGCGGAAAAAGTAGACGAAATTATTAACGCACACATTGAAGTTGTTGACGGCTTGAAAGAAGAAAGAGATAACTTTAAGAAAGATGCGGAAAAGTTGGCAGATGTTCAAAAGCAGTTGGACAAAGCAAACGACAAACTCGCAAAGAATGGCGAGGGTGAAACCGTTGCAAAAGAGGATTACGACAAGTTAAAAAAGGAATATGATGATTACAAGGCTGATATTACCGCTAAAAACACACGCACCGAAAAAGAAAACGCTTTTCGTGAATTGTTAAAGTCGGTTGGCGTGAGTGAAAAGCGATTTAACGCTATTATCAAAGTTTCCGATATTGACAGTCTTGAACTCGACAAAGACGGTAAAATTAAAGATGCGGAAAAGCACACCGAAAATGTTAAAAGTGAGTGGGCTGATTTTATTGAAACCACCACAACACAAGGAGCGCAAACCGCCAATCCTCCTGCCAATAATGGCAAACAAACTATGACAAAAAAGGATATTATGGCTATTAAGGATTACAACGAAAGAGTATCAGCCATTGAAAAACATCCCGAATTATTTGTCAATAAATAAACAAATGAAAGGAATTTATTATGGCAGTTACACCTAACACTACCACTACTGAAAACTTTGGAAATGTTGATGCAAAAACCATTGAATTTGTAGAAAGATTTAATATGAATTGGGACGCACTCCGTGAGATTATCGGTATTATGAACCCTGTTCGTAAAACCCCCGGAACTCGTTTGCGTTCTGTAAAGGTTGATATTACCCGTGGCAACGGACAGCCTGCCGAGGGTGATGAGGTTGAACTTTCACAGGCTAATTTGACCGAGGTTGCACATAAAGACCTTACATTAAAGGCTGACCGTATGAGAATTACCGCACAGGATGTTGAAAAATACGGCGCAGAACTTGCAGTTAGAAAAACAAATGATGCTTTTATAAACAAGGCTCAAGGCGATGTTCTTGATGAGTTTTATGAGTTTATGCTTACTGGCGAACTCACAGGTTCAGAAGCAACTTTTCAAATGGCTGTATCTATGGCTGTTGCAAGAGTTAAAGATAAGTTCAAGAAAATGCGTCTTAACTATGGTAACATAGTTGTTTTTGCTAATACTCTTGATGTTGGTCGTTATCTTGGCGAAGCAAGAATTTCTACACAGACTGAATATGGAATTGAATACCTCAAAAATTTCCTCGGTGCTGAAACTCTTATTGTTTCTTCCGAAATTCCCGAAGGGACTGTTGTAGCAATCCCTGCTGACAACATTGTTCTTTACTACATTGACCCCGCTGACAGCGATTTTAAGGAACTTGGTCTTGATTATTACACAGGCAACGGCGAAACCAACCTTATCGGCGCACATCGTGAGGGTGTATATGGCAGAGTTTCGGGTGATACTCACATCCTTTATGGTCTTACTCTTTGGGCTGAATACATTGACGCTATTGCAGTAATTACTGTGGGGGAATAACCACGCTGTCAATGGAGCCTACCGATGATGTTGATTTATCTTCAATGACAAAGGCTGAATTATTGGCTTTTGCGAAAGAAAACGGCATTGATGGTGTTGACAGTTCAATGTTAAAGGCTGAAATTTACGAAACAATTATAAATAATCTTTAAGAAAAGGCGGCGTAATTATGTTGACCGAGATTTGTGCGGAAATCCGCAACTATTTTGTGAAGGACATTCACAATGGAACTTTTGAAATCGTCGGCGGCAAGATAACGCCGCTTGATTTTATACAAGAAAACCAATATTTCCGTATCGTCGGTTCTGTCTATAATGACGGGGTGTATAAAAATACCGCTGATTTAGTTTTAACCGACGAGATTTTCAGCGGGTCGGTTTGGGCTATGGCTGTGCCTCCTTCGGTCGTAGCCCTTGCCGCAGAAATAGAAGAATTTAACAAAAGCGATGCAGGGAAGCCGTCAGTTTACCAAAGTGAAAGTTTTGGCGGTTATTCCTATTCAAAGGCAACCGACAGCAATGGTGTCCCGCTGACTTGGCAGAAAGCCTTTGCAAGTCGTTTGAACAAATATAGGAGGATTAGCGTTTTATGAGTTTGGTAAGCAATGCTTATGAAGATGTTGTGCTAATGGATAAACGCCGTGAGCCTGATGGCGAGGGCGGTTTTATAACGGAATGGGTTGAAAGCGTTGAGTTTCAAGCGGCGATTACATTCGATACATCAATGGAAAGCCGTATTGCTGAAAAGCAGGGCGTTTCAAGTCGATATACTGTGACTACCAATAAAGGTGCAACTCTTGAATATCACGATGTTATCAAGCGTTTACGGGACGGCAAGATTTTCCGTATCACAAGCGATGGTGACGATAAAATTACACCCGAAAGAGCAAGCTTTCAATTCTTGCAGGTTACGGCAGAGGAGTGGGTGCTTGAATGACAGTAAATATTCTTGGTACGCCTTATGAAATTATAGTAAAAAAATACGATGATGACGAAGTGTTTGAACGCAATTCTTTTTGTGGCTATTGCGACCCATATAAAAAAGCGATTGTTCTTTGCGATATGAACACATATAAAGGGTGGGAAGACGAAGAACAAGCCACCAAAGAAAATTGTCATAAAGAAAATTTAAGGCACGAAATAGTACACGCTTTTTTCTATGAAAGTGGATTATGGGATAATACAAATAGAGATGTTGGCGCTTGGGCTAAAAGTGAAGAACTTGTCGATTGGATTGCTTTACAAGGCGTGAAGATTTACAAGGCTTGGTCGGAGGTCGGTGCAATATGACAAAAGCGGCGGCTATATATCAATTTTGGGGAACATTTTTGACTGCTTATGAAGAAAATACAGTCCCCGAAGATGCAAAATTTCCGTATATTACCTATCAATTAGTGACGGACAGTTTAGGGAACGATGTGCAGTTGGTGGCATCTATTTGGTATCGCAGTTCATCTTGGACGGAAGCAAACGCCAAAGCCGAAGAAATAAGCCAAACAATAGGTCGTGGCGGTGTTTTTCTTAACTGTGATGGCGGTAAAATATGGATTAAACGAGGTACACCCTTTGCACAAAATATGGGTGATGAAAGCGACAACTTAATAAAACGAAAATATTTGAATATAACAGCCGAATTTTTAACGGCTGATTAAGAAAGGAAGATATAATTTATGTGGAGAGCAACACGAATTTCGGCTGATGCGGCTGAAAAAATGCAGGTCAATGCAGGTCTGCTTTTGAACACTTTTGATATCGAAAACCCTGTTGAGCCTGACGATGCAAATATCGTTTGCGAAACTACGGGCGATTTTTCTATCACTTGCACACCTACTACCGAGGATTTCTTTAGTGATGTTAACAATGCACCCACTAATACCCTAGAGGGAAAGCAAATTGTTGGATGGGACTGCTCACTTGGCATCACTGCTATTTCCGTAACCGAAGATATGCTTAAACTTTCTCTTGGTGCGGCTGATATTGGCGATGATGGTGGTATTCATCCTCGCAGAACATACAAAACAGAGGATTTCAAAAGCCTTTATTGGATTGGAGATATGGCAGATGAAAACAAATTGTTCGCAGTTGTTATGGATAACACCGTATCAACAGGCGGTTTGTCTTTCACCTCTACCAACAATGGCAAGGGTGGTCTTGCGCTTACCCTTACACCTCACGCAACTATTAAGGATATAGAGAAAGTTCCTATGGGCTTCTATATTCTTGAAAAAGTTGGCGAGTAATTAAAAACAAATAGGAGGATTTGAAAAATGAAGTTATCACAAATGACAACAGATAGAGCAATGGATGTATTGTGTGAGATTTCGCCTTATGCTATGAACATTATGACCGATGAGGAACTTATCGGCGAGTTAAAAGCGGCGGTTGATTTCAAAGATGCAAATACAATGGCTGAAAAAATCGCTTTAACGGTTGGTAAAATCTCAAAACTTTTGCCGATTATTTTAAAGAAAAGAAAAACCGATTTATTTGGCATTTTAGGTGCTTTGAATGAAAAGTCGGTTGAAGAAATAGGCAAACAAAACATCATAAAAACAATGTCGCAGATTAAGGATATATCGAAAGACAAGGAGTTGCTTGATTTTTTCAAATCCTGCACGG
>JAZNEE010000005.1:0-2012 GCA_045588405.1 Acutalibacteraceae bacterium | reverse complement strand
CACGGACGTCCCGTTGCAATTGAACTTAAAAAACGCGAGATTGAAAAACACTTTGGAAGGATACAGTAATGCCGAAACATAAGGTTATTTGTATTGTGGGGCCTACCGCTTCGGGCAAAACGTCTTTGGGCGCTAAGGTTGGCTTGCATTTCGGCGGTGAGGTTATTTCGGCTGATTCAATGCAGGTTTATAACAATATGCCAATTGCTTCAGCGGCACCGACCGATGAAGAAACAATGGGTGTTAAGCACCACCTTGTAGGTTTTCTGTCACCCAATCAAAAGTTTTCGGTCGCCGAGTTTATAAACAAAGCTAACGAATCAATTGACAAGGTGTTAAAAGAGGGCAAATTACCCATTCTTGTTGGTGGCACCGGACTTTATATCGATTCGCTTTTGCAGGGTGTTAAGTTTTGCGATGAGGATTCCACAGAAATAAGAAAAGCGTTGGAAGAAAAGGCGGAAAAAGAGGGTATAGAAGTTCTTTTTGAAAGATTAAAAGCACTTGACCCCGAAACCGCCTCAAAACTTCATATAAACGACCGAAAAAGGATAATAAGAGCCTTGGAGGTTTATGAGCTACACGGCAAAACCTTGTCGGAACTTAATTTGGAGTCGAAGCCCGAGGGAGATCCTTACGACGTAATTTGGATAGGTATTACCTATGCCGACCGCGAAAAGCTTTACGACCGTATCAATTTAAGGGTTGATAAAATGCTTGAAAACGGGCTTTTGGAAGAGGCTTGTGTGGCATATAAAGGCGAAAAGGGTGCAACCTCGGTTCAAGCAATTGGTCACAAAGAGTTTTTTCCGTTTTTTGCAGGAGAAATCACCTTGGATGAGGCCACCGAAAGACTTAAAACCGAAACAAGACGTTATGCCAAACGTCAGTTGACCTGGTTTAGAAGAAATAAAAATATAAACTGGATTTTTGCCGATGAAACTGAGGATGTTTTCTTAGAGGCAAAAAGAATAATTGAAGAGAATTTAAAATGATTGAGAGGATGTGTAAATATGAATAAAAATGTTGTTACAACGGTTAAATATCTTGCTGCAGTTTTTGTGAGTATGTTTATATTTGCACAACTTTATTCAATATTTATAAATCCCGTAACGACCGATACTGTTTATGAGCATTTGTCATTTTCGGGATACAGCACTAAAGGTTATATAATCCGAAACGAAACGATTATAACCCAAAAAACCGAGGGTGCTTTGGGTTATGAAGTTGAAAACGGAGGACGTGTTTCAAAAAAAGGCACTATAGCTAATATTTATAATAGCAGCCAAGATGCCGCTAACAAGGTTTATCTTGAACAGTTGGAACAAAGAATTGCTTCACTTGAAACCATTCAAAGTTATAACGACCTTAATGCTGCAGATATAGGCGCACTTAAAATGAATATCCATAATTCGCTTATAACGGCGATGCAGTATACACAAGGCGGCAAGGTTGATACGGAAAAGGCAAATACAGATGAGTTGCTTTCAAACCTTAACCGTTATCAGATAATAACGGGACAGGTTAGCGATTTCAATACGCTTATTATGAAACTCAAAGCCGAAAGAGACGCCTTAAAAGCATCGATGTCACCGACTTTGGATGTTATACAGTCGCCCGAATCCGGATATGTTATCTATTCGGTTGATGGGTATGAAAACATAATTAACACCGATGAACTCGCGTCGTTATCAACCGAAAAGATGCGAAGCATAAAGCAAGGTGGTTCAGAACCCGATGCTGTTTGTAAAATAGTAAGCAGTTACGAGTGGTATATTGCTGCCGAAATTCCTTTCAGCGAGGCTCTTAATTTACAAGAAGGTGCCGAAGTGGTTATCAAAACCACCTTACCTTCGGTGCCTGAACTTAAAGTTTCGGTAAAGCATATTAACAAGCAATCGGTTCACGAAAACGCCGTTGTTGTTTTTGCTTGCAGCACTATGAACACCGATTTGGCCTCAACCCGATGGCTTGAAATGACCGTTGTTTATGAAGAATACGAGGGCTTAAAG
>JAZNEE010000004.1:0-3370 GCA_045588405.1 Acutalibacteraceae bacterium | reverse complement strand
CTAAGCTTACAGGTTGGAAGATTGATATCCATCCCGAAAGTGGCTTCTACGGTGAGGGCGACGACGAATAATTTTTAAGGAGGGTATTAAATGCTCAAAAAGCAACCTTTAAGACAGTGCACAGGCTGTGGCGAAATGAAGCCGAAGAAAGAACTTGTGAGGGTGGTTAAATCACCTGAAGGAGTTATAAGTCTTGATCGTTCAGGAAAAGCAAACGGTCGCGGTGCATACATTTGTCATAATGCCGAATGCTATAAAAAAGCGGTTAAGGCACGTCGTCTTGAAAAGGCTTTTTCCATGCAGATACCCGAAAACGTTTCCGAAGCCATATTAAGGGAGCTGAATGAAGAATGAGTATTGACCCTGTTTTGTCAAGACTGGGGTTTGCAAGAAAGGCAAGAAAAATAGCCGTAGGCTTTGCATCATCCAAAGAAGCGTTGCAAAAAGGCACTGCAAAACTCGTTATCGTATCAAGTGATATTTCGGCTAAATCCGAAAAAGAGATAAGGTTTTTTGCAAAAGACACGGTGCCGGTGGTAAGAGTCAAGCATTCGACCGATGAAGTGTCAAACGCAATAGGGCTTCGCGGTGGAATAATCGCCGTTTTGGATGAAGGTTTTGCCAAAGCAATTTTAAAGCAAGATACATTTGGTTCCGAACAATAAAGGAGGATAACACGTATGCTGATTAAATATAAAATTCATGAGCTTTCCAAGGATTTTGATATTTCTAGCAAGGATATTATAACTATGCTTCAAAATGACCTTGGAGTTGAGAAAAAGAGCCAGACTTCACTTGAAGATACCGAGCTTGATTTCGTTTTTGACCGACTCACTGCCTCGCACGAGGTTAAGAGTTTTGATGAGTACTTTGCCGCAGGCAAAAACGCAAGAGATGAGCGTGCAGCAGAGAAAAAGGCTGAAAAAGATCGCAAATTCCAAGAGCAGATGGCTATTTTGGAACAACTTAAAGCTGCACAGGCAGCCGAAGAAGCCAAGAAAAATCCCAAACCCGAGGTAAAAGCCGAGCCTAAGAAGGCCGAACCTAAGGTTGAATCAAAGCCTGCCAAGAAGCCCGAAGCTAATGCTCAAAAGAAGTTTGAGCAAAGACCCGAGGCAAAATTTGATAAAAAGCATGAAAAGAAACCTGAACAAAAGAAAGCAGAAAATAAGCCCGAGGCTAAAAAGCCTTCCGAGCCTGTTTTCATTCCGCCTCAGCCCAAGAAAGAAAAGAAGGGCGAAGCACCCAACCGCGGTCCTGTTGAAATCCGCAAGGTTGACACCCGTGCTTCCAACATCAATATTGATAAATATAACGAGCGCTATGAGCATATTGCCCCTGCAAACTCTATGAGGGGTGATAACGACCAGCGCAAGCAGAAGATTAAACAGAAGTCGCAGGACTACCGTCGTCCTCAAGGTGCAAAGCGTGAAACCGAGGCCGATAAGCTTCGCAGACTTCAGCTTGAAAAAATCAAAAAGACCCCCATCACCGTTACAGTTGGTGATGAGATTACGGTTGGTGAGCTTGCAGCCGCTATGAAAAAGACTGCATCCGACGTTATTAAGGAACTTATGAAACTCGGAATGCTCGCAACAGTTAACCAGACTATTGACTACGATACCGCCGAAATCGTTGTAACCGAAATGGGTTGCAAGATTCAGCGCGCAGTTGTTGTTACTATTGAAGAAAGAATTATGGATATCTCGGAGGATACCGAGGAGACCTTGAAGCCCAGAAGTCCTATCGTTGTTGTTATGGGACACGTTGACCACGGTAAAACCTCGCTTCTCGATGCTATCCGTGATGCCAAGGTTGCTTCGGGTGAAGCAGGTGGTATTACCCAGCACATTGGTGCTTATCGTGTAAACCACGAAGGTAACGACATTACCTTCCTCGACACCCCCGGACACGCAGCATTTACCTCTATGCGTCAGCGTGGTGCCATGGCAACCGATATTGCTATTCTCGTTGTTGCAGCAGATGACGGTATTATGCCTCAGACTGTTGAAGCTATCAACCATGCAAAAGCAGCAAAAGTTCAGATAATTGTTGCCATTAACAAGATGGATAAGCCCGAAGCTAACCCCGACCGCATTAAGCAGCAGCTTACCGAGCATGGTCTTGTTCCTGAAGAATGGGGCGGAGACATTATTTGTGTTCCCGTTTCGGCTAAAACTCACGATGGTATTGATGATCTTCTTCAAAACCTTTTGCTTGTTGCCGAAATGCAGGAGCTTAAAGCCAACCCCGACCGTCGTGCAAAGGGTGTTGTTATCGAAGCAAGACTTGATAAGGGTCGTGGCCCTGTTGCAACCCTCCTTGTTCAGAACGGTACTTTAAAATCGGGTGACATCGTTGTTGCAGGCACCTCTGTCGGTCGTGTCAGAGTTATGCTTAACGAATATGGTAAGACTCTTAAAGAAGCAGGTCCCGCAGTTCCGGTTGAGATTACCGGTCTTGACGAGGTTCCCTCTGCAGGTGATAATTTCGATGCTGTTTCGGATGAACGTCTTGCACGTCAGCTTGTTGAACAGCGCAAACAAAAGATTAAAGACGATGCCTTTAACGCCGCACAGAAGGTTACTCTTGATAACCTTTTCAGTCAGCTTGAACAAGGTGAGGTTAAAGATCTTAACGTTATTGTTAAGGCCGACGTTCAAGGCTCGGTTGAAGCGGTTAAAGAAAGCCTCGTAAAACTTTCTAACGAAGAAGTCAGAGTTAACGTTATCCACGGTGGCGCAGGTGCAATCAACGAATCCGACGTTATGCTTGCTGCAACCTCGGGTGCTATTATCGTTGGCTTTAACGTTCGTCCCGACCCCGTAGCTAAAGAGGCTGCCGAGCGTGACGGTGTTGAAATGCGTCTTTACAGAGTTATTTACGATTGTATTGATGAAATTACAGCAGCTATGAAGGGCATGCTTGCTCCCAAGTTCCGTGAAGCCACTTTGGGTGAACTCGAAGTTCGTCAGACCTATAAGGTTAGCGGTATCGGTGTTATTGCCGGTTGCTATGTAAAGCGTGGCAAAATCACTCGCGATGCCAAGGTTCGCGTTGTTCGTGACGGCATAGTTGTTGCAGAGGATGAGATTTCCTCACTCCGTCGTTTCAAAGATGACGTTAAGGAAGTTGCCGAAGGATATGAGTGCGGTGTCGGACTCCAAAAATTCGGTGATATCAAGGAAGGCGATATCTTCGAAGCATTCTTTATGGAAGAATACAGAGATTGATATTAAAAAATATAACGGGTCGTCTTTTTTAGACGACCCTAGCTCTAATAAAGGAAATGAAATATGCCAAGTTTTAAATTGGGTAGGGCTACGGCCGATATTCAGCGTGAATTGGCCGACCTTTTGAGAGAGGTTAA
>JAZNEE010000003.1:0-3821 GCA_045588405.1 Acutalibacteraceae bacterium | reverse complement strand
AACAGGGGCTGCTGCTACGGGAGCAGAAGCAACGCCATTTTCCTCAACCTGAACGTCATAAGTTTTTCCGTTAACTGTAATTTTAAACTGTCTCATTATTAAAATCCTCCAAACACCAAATTAAAAGGGCATATTAGAATGTTTCTTTTCCATTGTAGCTACACGCTTCGAAGCAAGCATATCAAGTGCAGCGATAACCTTAGCCGAAAGCTCGTCGGCAGTGATAATGTCGTCGATAGCGCCGTTCTTAGCTGCCTTAAAGGGCGAACCTTCGCAAAGAGCATATTCTTTTTCAAGATCCTCACGCTTTTCTTCACCCAAGCGATCTTTATAAAGGAACTGAACTGCTGTCATAGGCTCTAAAGCGCAAATTTCTGCATCGGCAAGAGCAAGAACAATATCAGAACCTGAAGCCTTGCCAGCCATTGCGGTATATGCAGCACCGTAAGCCTTGCCAACAATAACAGCAACCTTAGCGGTTGTAGCCTCGGCATAAGCACCGGTGAGCGAAGCTATCATTTTAACGTCACCCGAAAGTTCATCATCTGCGCTGCCCATAAAGCCTGCACAGTCGATAAGAGTTACAACAGGAATGGAGTAAGCATCGCACAAGCGAACAAATCGAGCTGCATTAGCAGCACCGTTTCCGCAAAGCTTTGCGTTATTTTTAGAGCTATCGGTAGCAACTATACCAACAGGATTACCTGCAATTCTTGCAAAGCCAACCTTTGAGCAGCAACCAAAGTCACTCCAAAGTTCGTTAAAGCTATTAGCATCAACTACGGCAGAGATTTTTGCATAAACTCCCTCACCCGACTGTGCTGCAGGAACGTAATCAGCAACTGCAGGAACAGAAAGGTTATTAGAAGGAAGCATAGCAAGAATGCTCGCAACTGCTTCGAAAGCTTCAGCGTCGGTTGACAAAACCTTAGCAACCAAACCGTTATCAGCCGAAACCTTTGCAGTACCAACCTTATCATCGCCTGTGATTGCAGAAGAATTAACACAATATGTTGCACTCTCGGTCATAACTGCAACATCCGAAATTGCAGCCAAAACAGCGGCAGAACCAATGCATTTGCCGGCAATAACAGCAATCTGAGGAACAACGCCCGAAAGCTTGCCTGCTGCAGCAATAAGCTCACCGTAAGCATTAAGAGCATCAACACCCTCATCTGCAAAAGCACCATTGGAATCGAAGATACCAACAACGGGGCATCCGTTCATAAGTGCCAAATCATAAACCTTTTTAATTTTTGCTGCTTGGGCACGTCCCATTGCGCCTGAGCAAACAGAAACATCTTGCGAGAAAGCATATACACCTGCACCGCAAACGTTACCGTAGCCGCAAACAACACCGCTAGCCGTTTCACCGTTTTTCGCAAAACGATCTATTTCTGTGTAAGCACCACCATCAAAAAGAAGTTCCAAACGCTTGTAAGCGTCGGTTTTACCGATTTCGGCAACCTCTTTTTCAAGGCGAGCATAACCGTTTTCACAGTTCATACTTTTATCCTCCGTTCAAATTTTTGTCATAAAAAGATGAAGTATATAAATATTAAAAAATACCACAAATTATATTATATAGGAAACCATTACAAATAACAAGTAAAATTTTAGTAAAATTAGCAACTTTTGCAAGAAGAAAACAATTTTTCGACATTGATTTCCGCATTATCCTTATCCTTAACAAATCCAAGCTTGTTTATAAGCTCAAAAGGTGCTTCTTTTGAATAAAATGCTTTCATTTTTCCGTTTTGAACTCCGACGTGTAATGCCGACCTTAAAATTCCGTCACACATCATAATATCGTCTTTAGGTTCGATAGCGCGAACAATTAAAAAATCATCATTCAAATCAAACAAGCAGTTGCCCAAGATTTCATCTTTGTCAGCCATAACAACTGCCATTGAATTTTCATCCATAAGAATCCCTGCCGATTTATAAAGAACAGCAAGCTTGTCCTTTTCTCTTAAAGGATGTATCTCAATCATTTGTCCTGAAACTCCTTCGAAACGCTGACGCTCATCAGCTTCTTGACTTCCTTTTCATTAAGTTCTCTCCATCTGCCTTGGGGCAACATTCCAAGCTTAATGCCCGCAATTTCAACACGCTTCAAGCGGATAACGGTAAGTCCAACCGCCTCACAAAGCTTTCTGATTTCACGGTTTTTACCTTCATAAAGCACAAAACGAAGAACTGTTCTGTCCTCATTTTTTTCGATATAAGAAACTTCACACGGCAAGGTTTTTTCACCCTCTATAACCATACCGTCAGCCATGGTCATAAGTTGTTCTTCCTTTGCCTGTCCCTTAACGGTTACACGGTAAACCTTAGAAACGTGACGCGAAGGATGGGTCAAAAGGTTGGCAAACTCACCGTCGTTTGTCATAAGTAAAAGACCTTCAGAGTTTCGATCCAAACGTCCGACGGGATAAAGTCTAACCCCTGCATCGGCAACAAGGTCTGCAACACATTTTCTTCCTTGTTCATCACTAAGTGTTGTGACAAAGCCTCTTGGTTTATGAAGCATAACATACATTTTAGTATCCTTCATAGCAACAGGCTTACCACAAACGAGCACCTTATCGTGTACCGGGTCAACCTTATCACCAAGCATTGCTTTTCTGCCATTAACCTTAACTCTACCCTGTTCTATAAGTTCCTCGGCCTTTCGACGTGAAGCAACAGAACATTGTGAAAGGTATTTTTGAAGTCTTATTTTTTCAACTGCCATATTCTTCTCCAATCATAAACAATTAACAATTAACAAATATAAATTAAAAAGCCATTTAGAAATTTCGCTTTTAGGCTTTATTTCTTCGGCTATAATATTCTCTCTTGCATTTAACGGCATTGTTTTTAAAATTCTGCCATTGTGATAATATTCAATAAAACCAACCTGCTGATGCTTTGAAACAGGCGCATATAAAAACGGTTGATGATATATTTTATATGTAATTTCGGCATCGTTTTGAGTTTCTCCTATAACAAGTTCGGGTGTTTCGACCGATAGGTTGCTATTAGAAGCCCCAACAACAGGAATCGAAACACACGACACATCAACATCAATATTTTGAGGCGTTAAAACCGATAAACCGTAATTCAGTAAACTTTCGTGGTCGTTCCAATCATCAGGCGCATTGAGTGTTACCGCGACAACCGAACAACCGTCCTTCTTTGCGGCCGAAACCAAGCATCTGCCCGCCTTTTTGGTATACCCTGTTTTAAGCCCTATTGCGAACTCGTATCTTGATAACAATTTATTATGGTTATAAAGCGTTCTTTTATAAGGCGGATTGCCGAAAGAAACAGTTTTCTTTTCGCAAGCAACAATTTCGCGCAACGTTTCGTTTTTTAAGACCTCGACGGCTAGCAAAGCCATATCAAAAGCGGTTGAATAATGCTCATCGTCGTGAAGTCCCGAAGGCGTTACAAAATGCGAGTTTTCCATGCCGATTTCTTTAGCTTTTTCATTCATAATATCTGCAAATTTAGAGGTAGACCCCGCATAAGAAATAGCAGCAGTATTAGCGGCATCATTTCCCGAAGGCAACATCATACCCACAAGCAAAGAATAGTAAGACACCCTATCCCCATTGAGCAATCCCATTGAAGACCCTTCAACATTAACCATTTCGGCTGTGGTGACTATTTCCTCATCCAAATTGCAGTTTTCGGCAATAATTAAAGCCGTCATCAATTTGGTGGTGCTTGCCATAGGTAGTTTTTCGTTGTGATTTTTTGAATCAAGTATCTCTAATGTGTCGGCATTTATAAGCACCATAGCCTTTGCCGTGGTTTCAAGTGCCTTGCAATCA
>JAZNEE010000002.1:0-2431 GCA_045588405.1 Acutalibacteraceae bacterium | reverse complement strand
GCTACGATCCGACTTCTCTTTTTCGGGGCAAAGACGGAAGTATTTAGGAGGAGGTACAAGTTCAAAGTCGTCCTGCTCAATGAAGATTTCTCTTGAGAAGGTTATGTTTCTTGTGCCAAGCTCGGGCTTATTGGGGTTGATTTCAACCGAGATGTTCTCGGTTTTACCTTCGGGATAGTTATCAATAATAACCTTCAAAGGACGAAGAACGGTCATAGCACGCTCGGCATTGGTGTTGAGATAATCTCTGACACACGACTCCAAAAGCGCATAGTCAATAACGCTGTAAGCCTTGGAAACACCGATTTTTTCACAGAAGGTGCGAATTGCCTCGGCAGGATAACCACGGCGACGCATACCGCTGATGGTAGCCATTCTGGGGTCGTTCCAGCCTTCAACAATGCCGTCGGTAACAAGTTTTAAGCACTTACGCTTACTGGTCAAGGTGTAGTTTACGTTCATGCGTGCAAACTCAATCTGACGAGGTGCCTGAGGAATTTCCAAAACCTCCAAGAACCAGTTGTAAAGCGGACGGTGGTTTTCAAATTCTAAAGAGCAAAGAGAATGGGTAACACCTTCTCTGGCGTCGGATAAAGGATGTGCAAAGTCATACATAGGATAAACACACCATTTGTCCCCGGTTCTGTGATGGTGAGCTTTAAGCACGCGGTAAATAACGGGGTCGCGCATGTTAAGGTTAGGGGATGCCATATCAATTTTGGCGCGAAGCACCATAGAGCCGTTTTCAAATTCACCCTCGGTCATTCTGCGGAACAAATCCTTGGTTTCTTCGATAGGTCTTTCACGATAAGGGCTGTTTTTACCGGGCTCGGTAAGGGTGCCTCTCATTTCGCGAATGGTGTCGGCATCTGATTCATCAACGTAAGCCAAGCCTTTGTCAATAAGCTTCAAAGCGCATTCATAAATAAAATCAAAATAGTCAGAGGCAAAATAAACGTTATCCCACTTAAAACCAAGCCACTCGATATCCTCTTTAATTGCGTCAACATATTCAACATCTTCCTTGGTGGGGTTGGTGTCGTCAAGACGAAGATTGCATTTGCCGTTGTATTTTTCGGCAGTGCCAAAGTCGATGCAAATAGCCTTGGCGTGGCCTATATGAAGATATCCGTTGGGTTCAGGCGGAAAACGGGTCTGAACGTAAGGATAAACGCCTTTTTCCAAATCTTCATCAATAAAATCGTGAATAAAGTTGGAAGCAACCTCGGTTACTTCGGTATTTTTAATCTCTTCCATAATTGATTCTCCGTTAGTTTTTATAGTATTCAATTGCAGCGTTTATTCTGGACATTGTGCGGTCTAAACCTAAAACTTTCATAATGCTGCAAAGATCGGGTGTGTTGGTTCTGCCGGTAACTGCAACGCGGATAATGGTCGAAGCATCACCGGGGTTGCCCTTGTAAAGCTCGGGATTTTGCTTGTAAACTTTGGTATCGTTGGCAAAATCGGCAGCAGGACATACACTCTTAATTGTTTCAAACCACTGCTGATTGTCGTGGCCTGGGTCATAAACCTCTTTATATGCTTCAAGAATCTTAACTGCTGATTCTTTGGTTATATGCTCGGGCAAGCAGAAGCAGGGGGTGTAAAGCTCATCATAAAGGAATGCACAGTAGTTCTCAGCATCGCTCCATTTAATGATGTCTTTTCTGGGCTTGGGAACATCTCGGTCAATTGCAAACACGGCTTTTGTATATTCCTTGTCCTTCTTGAGTATCTCGGCAAAACCTTCAGAAAACTCTTCAGCCCAAGCAATAAGCTCGTCTGCAACCTCAGCAGAAGTCATTCGGCAAACAACACCCTTTGAAACGTCGTTAAGCTTGTTTGTGTCAAACAAAGCACCCGAAGCGCTCATCTTCTTTATGTTGAATTTAAACTTCTTATAATCCTCGGTGGGGTTGGCTCTTCTCCAATCCTCAAAGTCACTTGCGGCAATGGTCATAAGATATTCAATAACGCTGTCGTGACGGTAGCCTTCTTCGGCAAAGAAATGAACGGCTGCCTCGGGGTCTTTACGTTTTGAAATTTTGCGTTTTGCACCGTTATCAAGTTTCATAATTGGTGAAACGTGAACGTATTTAGGAGCCTTAAAGCCAAGCAGTTTGAAAAGTTGTAAGTGCTTGGGTGTAGAAGAAATCCACTCATCACCGCGAATAACGTGTGTGGTGCCCATAAGGTGATCATCAACAGCGTGAGCAAAGTGATAGGTGGGAATTCCGTCGGATTTTAAAATAACAAAATCTTCGTCGTTTTCGGGCATTTCAATCTTGCCTTTAATTCCGTCTTCAAAGATAACCTTGTTTTCTTCACTTCCGGGAGATTTAAGTCTCACAACAAAGGTTTTGCCTTCTTTGATAAGGGCTTCGACTTCCTCAAATGTGATGTTTCTATGCTTTGCCCATTCACCGTG
>JAZNEE010000001.1:0-12930 GCA_045588405.1 Acutalibacteraceae bacterium | reverse complement strand
GTTGTTGATTTTTCGTCAGAATACGAAAACAAGCCAACAAAAGAACAGATAAACTCTTTATCAAAAAAATATCTCAATTCGCACAAAAACGTGCCATATTTTTCCGTTTCTGTCGAGTTTGTAAACCTTGGCGACACAGAGGAATATAGTCAGTATAAAGGACTTTATCGTGTAAGGCTTTGCGACACCGTTACCGTAAAACACCCACTTTATGGTATCTATGTAAATTCAAAGGTCGTAAAAACTGTTTTTGATAGCGTTAGAGAGAAATATGAAAAAATTGAAATTGGAGAAGTTTCATCTAACATATCACAAACTATTGCAAATCAAGAAAAAGAAATATCCCAAAAGGTTGGGTTGTCAGAACTTGACAAAGCTGTTGCAAAGGCAACAAACGCAATAGCGGGCAATAAAGGCGGATATGTGGTCCTATATCCAAGCGCGGTAAATCCGCAAGAGTTATTGATACTCGATAAGCCAAATGTCAGCGAAGCCGTTAATGTTTGGCGGTGGAATTTGGCTGGATTGGGGCATAGTAGTTCTGGATATAATGGTGATTTTACAACGGCGATAACGGCTGACGGGCAAATTGTTGCCGATTTCATAACAACAGGAACTCTCGATGCTATCAATCTAACAGTAAAAAACCTAAGCGCAAATAGTATAACTTCTGGTTCATTAACCTCAACAAGCGGATTTTCCAATTTTAATTTGGGTACTGGAAACGCTACATTTGGCAATGGTGATTATTCAACTGCAATAAATAAAGGTTCGATAGAGCAAAACCTGCAATCGTTCGGTGGTAAAATAGGTGGGTTGGTACCAGTAGCGGATCCTTATTTTGCAAATCAAACCATCTATTACAATTCGGCAAATTCAAAAGTAAATGGATTTGCAATAGCAAAGCAAAACAGCGACGAAACATTTACCTATTTGTCTATTTTTAACGATAGTGAAATCAAACTTAGCCGACCCGTTTCCGTTACAGACCCCAATAATGCATATAGAGGAATAAAATACTACCGTTATTATGCGGTTGGGGATTCGTATTATCACTCTGTCGTATCGGTTTGTGCTGGTGAAGCGGATGGAAATCCAACAATAACTCTCGACCAATATAACGAAAACGACCACACCGATGTTATGCGTCTCGATGTTTTTAGACCATCCGGCGAAGCATATGTTGCCATAAGGGGATTTCGTTCAAACCAACCGTTGCATACAACTGGTGCTTTGGAACTGGGAAGAGAAAAAATGTGGTGGAATGGCTCCTTTGAGTGTTATGGTGACATTAAAAGCAATTGTTTAAGTTCTGATGAGGAATCTTTCGGAGTTTCTTCACAAACCATTTGCTTGGGGAAACCAAATACATATCTTAGCGGATATAGAGTTCTTGTTGACGGCGCCTTTTGGGCTTCGGATGATATTTCGGGTGCAACAATAACAAACCGCTCCGATAGAAAAATAAAGAAAAACATCAAGCCAACAAAAACGAAAAATTCCCTTTCTGTTATAAAAGGATTAAAAATATACGATTATGACTTGAAAGATAGCGGGAAAAGTGTTAAAATGGGTTTGATGTCAGACGAAGCACCAGAAGAAATATTGTCTAACGATGGGGACGGAATAAACCTTTATAGTTACTGCGGGATGCTCGCGATGGCCGTTAAAGAACTTTCGGAAAAAGTTGAAGAAATGGAACGAATTGGAGGTAATTATGGAAGAGAAAGTTAAGTCAAAATTAGAAGAGTTGGCTAAGGCAAGGGAAGAGGTTCTTGCACAACTTAATGCCATTCTTGGAGCGGAGCAAGCTCTAAAAGAAATACTTGAAAATATGGGTGGTGAGTAATTTGCAAATCTTACCATTTTTTATGAATGGGCAAAAACTTTCTAAGGGTAAAGACTTTCCAAATGTTGTAGAAAAAAGCAATAAGTTTCTTAAAATGGTTGTTGATGGTATACCCGATGGATATTCGGCTACTGCATACTTCTCGTTGTCTTGGATGGCGAGAGAGTTTTACAACATTTCCTTGGTTGATGGAGAGGCTATTATTGATGAGTTTTTAACTACAATTCCTGAAAATCCGAGCGAATATTTTGATTATATCGTTTCGGTTTCGGTTGTTGCGGTAAATTCCGAAGGAACGAGAATTACCACAAATATGGTTGATATTTTGCTTGATAAAAGCAACTATTCTCCTGAAACAGAAAACACTCCCGAAATCCCCCAAAGCCAATACGACCAATTTGTGTCGGATATAACTAATAAAATTGGAGATATTGAAGAGGCTCTTGACAATATAATTTCAATTCAATCTGAGTTGATAGGCGGTGGCGTCGTATGAGCATAGCCGAGAAACTAACCACAATAGCCGAGAATGAGCAGAAAGTGTACGACGCTGGGCGAAAATCAATGGCTGTTGTAAGCGCTGTGAAAGGAAATCCAGCGGTATTAGATTATGTTCACCCTACGGAGCATGAACTGGTGGTTCAGTTGGAAAGTGCCGACATAACCGATTTTAGCGGTGTAGAGGTGACAAAATACGGTGCTAACTTACTCCCCTATCCATATTACCACACCACAAAAACACAGTATGGTGTAACTTTTATTGACAACGGCGACGGAACAGTCACGGTTAATGGTACAGCAACTGGGGGAACAGCCGAGTTTGCGATGCGACTGTATCAGCCTATGCCGGATGGTATTGCCTATTATTTGGGCGGCTGTCCTGCCGGTGGTAGTAAAGATACCTACTATATAATAAATGCTCAGACCGGGCATTACGATACGGGGAGTGGCTATCGTGTCGGCACGGCGGTAGGCAACCACTATCAAACCTTTAAGATAGGTATTAAACCCGGAACTGTTTGCAACAACTTGGTGTTTAAGCCTTTTATGTCGGCCATTAAAATGACCTATGACACTTGGCAACCCTATGTGTCGCAAACAGCAACCGCCAATGCAGACGGCACGGTTGAAGGGTTGATGTCTGTTTCACCGATTACAACCCTAAGAGCCGATGACGGTGTGACTATCAATGCAGAGTATTGGCTGGATGCAGAAAGCAAACTGGAAGATGTGGGCGTAACTTTAATGAACTTAGGAGGTAGTTTGTAATGTTCGATTTGAGAAAATCTCTGAAAGAAAATTATATCAAAGCGGTGGGCACTTGGGCGGACTATGACATCTTCTTGAAAGCGGCTGGATGGCTGAAAATCGGTATCCTCACCGAGGAAGACTTAGCGGATATTCAATCTGCCATTGATGCACACAATGAAGTGATTAACGAAGAAGGAGTGGAACAGAATGGCTAAGAAAATCTACTTATCCGCGGCGGCACACGCCATCCACAACCCCACCAAATGCCCGCAGGCGTGTGGGGAGAACGTCCACTGCAATGCCTATATGGATATTGTTGAAAAACGCTTGAAAGAACTTGGTTTCGATACCCGCCGCGGTGGTAAAGAAATGAAGGGTGACGCAGCGTTGCAGACACGTGTTCAAGACGCTAACCTTTGGAAAGCAGACATTTATTATGTGGCGCACACCAATGCGGGCGGCGGTCGATATTCCATGACCATGTGTTGGAATGACAAAGCGAGTATTGAGAAAGCAAAGGTGTTTACCAAATACCGCAAGTGCGTGGCATCTCATAAGGTTGTTACTCGAAATGACCTTTATGAAATTAAGAATAGCGCTATGCCTTGTATGTATGATGAGTTGTTCTTCCATGACAATGCAGAAGATTGTGCATGGTTTCACGGCGGCGGCATGGAGATTATGGCAGAGGAAACGGTGCGGGCTCTGTGTGAGATTTGCGGCGTAAAATACAATGAATCAAAGGAATACGATAAAAAAGTAAAAGAACTTGAAAGCAAGGTTGAAAAGTTGCAGGCGGAGGTTGCGTCGTTAAAAAACAAGGTCTCTGCTCTTACCGTTAAAATCGAAAACGCAAAAAAGGCGTTACAGTAAAGGAGAATAAATATGAAAGGTTTTTTTGTTAGATTTAAATCTTGGGCTTTGTGGCTGTCTTTGGCGGCTTTGATTGTTTTCTGCGTCAAGGAGTTTTGCGGTGTTGACATTTCTTCCACGGTCGATGGTCTGCTGAATGTTCTTCTGCCCGTTCTTGTGGCTTTTGGCGTTGTGAATAACCCTACCGACAAATCCCACTTTTAAGGCGGTGAGATAGGGTGCAGATGGAGCATAGCGAGTACATTAAATTACAAGCGCAGTTGCAAGACCATTTCGATGGCAGATACCGAAAAATTGCCGACTGTGACGATATCGCGGAGGCAATTGACAGAAAGGTAAGCAAGGATAATGTGCGACTTGCCGTTATCGAGCAACAGCAAAAGGTGAACAACTGGCTGACTTTGGCTATTGCTGGCGGCATTATCGCCCTTGTTATCAAGGTCTTTTTGGGCGGTTGATACAAGTTTTTGTTGACAATACGGCGGTATATCGTTTATAATCACCTTATAGCGGTATACCGCTTGTATTTTAAGGAGGTATGTATCAATGGCGAATTGTAAAGAATGTAAGGAAAAGCGTATGGAGGTTAACACCCCCGAAAACGTGCCGTATATCGTTCACGAAGCGGCTATGGCACGGAATGAGCGGAATGTGAAGCGTATGATTGTGGCTATCGTCACGGCTATTGCTTTGCTTTTCGCAAGTAATGCGTTGTGGCTGTGGGCGTGGATGCAGTATGACTATGAGAGTTATGAGATTACCGCCGATGGTGATAGCGACGCAAATTATATTGGACAGGACGGTAATATTTATAATGGCGGCTACTATCAAGGTGAAGAAACGGACTAAAAAGAAGAGTTCCAAAGGTGTAAAAATTCGCAGAAAGCGGTGACGGATTGAAAGTAATCAACGCAGATTTGCCGAGAGAATTATCAAGCATAGAGTTGCACACATTTGCCGATGAGCATATTGGCGATTGGCATTGTGACCTACGGCGGTTACACGAGCGTATCGAGTATGTGGCAAACACACCAAATGCTTATTGTGTGCTGAATGGCGACCTTATCGACAACGCAACAAAGACCAGTATTGGCGATTGCTATGCTAATGAGTTTAACCCTATGGAGCAGTTGAAAACGGCTGTTGCTTTGTTTGAGCCGTTGAAAGACAAGATTATTGCCATCTCGCACGGCAACCACGAAAACCGCACCTATCGCAAGGAGGGCGTTGATTTGTCGTATTTGTTGTCGGCACAGTTAGGTTTGGCTGACAAGTACACGGCTACATCAGCAGTTGTTTTTTTGCGATTTGGAGAACAATCTTGTGGAAATAAGGAAACCAACGGGAGCGGCAACGTTCGCAGGTTGTGTTATACACTATATATGCTCCACGGTAGCGGTGGCGGCCGAAAAGAAGGCGCAAAGGCTATTCGATTGGCTGATATGGCAAGTATCATTGATTGTGATGTCTATCTTCACAGCCATACCCACCTCCCTATGGTGATGAAGCAGGGTTTCTTCCGCATTGACCCTCGCAATTCCAAGGTGGCGTGCGTTGAAAAGCTGTTCGTCAACACGGCGGCAAATCTTGATTACGGTGGATATGGCGAGGCTGGCGAGTTCAAGCCGTCCAGTAAGACCTCCCCCATCATCTATTTAAACGGCAAAAAGAAAGATTTTTCTGCGAGGTTGTAATTATGGCAAGAATATATGTTGCCCACAAATACGAGGGCGATAGGTCGAATATTCAAAAATTAGGCGTGATTTTGCGTAAACTGCAAAAAGAACACCCGGAAAACACATATTTTTCACCGCTACACAATTTCTCATATCTTGAATATAACGATTTAAGTTACGACGATATGATGGAGTGTTGTCTTGATTGGCTTTGCGAAAGCGAAAAATTGCTTGTCGTTGGAGAAATCAGCAAAGGCGTTCAAATCGAGATTGATTTTGCGAAAATGGTTGATATGGAGGTACATTATATTGAGCCACAAAATCCCGGAAGATGTGACGAACAGTAATTTACGTTTCTGTATCGACGAATATGTGCGGTTGGACGTACACAAAGATATGCTTTGTGACAAATGGTTTAAGGGGTTGACACTTGAACAAATTGCAGAGAAATATGAAATATCCGACACACAAACAAAAAACATCATATATGGTATTGGCGACAAGGTGCTGTTAAAAGCGGCGAAAATGTAACCAAAAACTAACCGAAAACAGACTATTCACTTACTGGTGGATGGTCTGTTTTTTTGTTATGCTTATATCGAGGTGAGGGAATGAATATCGCAAAGTTTATTAAAGACCACAAAGAATTGGATAACTTGCCCTTTTTGATTGTTTTTCGCACAATGACCGTGCTGAAAGATTTGGGCGTTCTTAAATATAGCGGTGATGCCGATGTGGAAGAAACATAACGAAAACCCCCTCAATGCAAGAGTGGGCGCTTGTGTAATAAGAGCCGTCAGTACAGCCTTGTCGCAATCGTGGGAAAAGACCTATGCAGATTTGTGCGTACACGGATTAATGTTCTGCGACTTGCCGTCATCCAACGCCGTGTGGGGTGCATATTTGGCTAATAAAGGCTATTCACGCAACGCAATCCCAAACGCTTGCCAATGCTACACGGTAGAGGACTTTTGCAGAGACCACCCAAACGGTACATATATCCTCGGCACAGGAACACACGCCCTTACTGTTCGTGACGGCGACTATTACGATGTGTGGGATAGCGGTCAAGAAGCACCTATATATTACTTTGAAAAGGAGAATTAACTATGGCTTACGGAAACTATGCACCTTTTTATCGTGGGGGTTATTTCAACCCTATGCAGACACCTACAATGACACCTATGGCAGACAATCAAAATCAGTTTGCACAGCAATACCAACCGCCCGTTCAGCAACAGCCGGTTGTGCCTATCACAAACCAATCAAGCGATATGATGTTGTGGGTTTTGGGTCAAACAGAAGCGGAAAGTTATCCTGTCGCACCTAACAACACGGTAATTTTGTGGGATAAAAACGATCCGACTATTTATATTAAATCCGTGAATATGCAGGGCGTTCCGTCTATGCGTGTGCTCGATTTTACAGAGCGCGCCGCAAATGCCACTAAAACACCCGAAAAACACGTTTGTCAATGTGGCGATAAGTTTGCTACCAAAGAGCAATTAAACGCCTTACAGGGCAAATTTGACGATGTTATGGCTATTGTAGAGGATTTGCAAGCAAAATCCAATACAAAAATCGCAAAAACAACTAAAAAGACGGAGGATGAATAATATGGCTAATCCTTTATTCAACCAGTTTGGTAACAAACAGAACAACCCTATGTCGCAGTTTATGAGCGATTTTAACCGATTGAGACAAACGATAAAAAACCCTAAACAAGAGGTGCAAAATCTTCTTAATTCGGGTCAAATGTCACAGCAAGATTTTAACAGACTTTCTCAAATGGCTAATCAACTAATGGGAAAAAGATAAAAATGGCTTTAATCAAGAGCGTACGGCTTGATTTGGCATATATTAAAAACAAATTACGAAAGGAGACTATTTTATGTCTTTAACTACGAGTGAAATGACCCCTGCTGACATCCGCGCTTGTACTTGCGGTAACGACGGTTACGGCGGTGGCAACGGTATGTGGGGCGACGGTGCTTGGTGGATTATCATCCTCCTGCTGTTTGGTTGGGGTCGCAACGGTTACGGTGGTTTTGGCGGTGGTAACGGCGGCGGCGTAGGTGAGAACTATGTTCTTGCTACCGACTTTGCGACCATCGAGCGCAAACTGGACGGCATCAACAACGGTATTTGCGATGCCACTTTCCAGCTCACCAACAACTTGAACAGCAACTTCCGCAATGTTGATAACGCCATTTGCACTTTGGGCTATCAGGCTTTGCAGAACAGCAACGCTATTCAGTCTCAGTTGGCTTCTTGTTGCTGTGATATTCAGGGCGGCATCAAGGATGTTGCTTATGGCAACGCGATGAACACCAGTGCCATACAACAGCAGATTGCTTCCTGTTGCTGTGACATTGAGAAGATGAATATGCAGAGCCGCTTCGATGCTCAGGCATACAACTGCAACACCTTGCAGGCAATCGACAAGTTGGGTGACCGCATCATCGACCACCTGAACTACGAGAAAACTCAGGCTCTGCGTGATGAGAACTTTGCTCTCCGTCTGCAGGCTTCTCAGGCAAAGCAGAACGCTTTCTTGATTGATGCTCTTGGCGAGAAGTGCCCTCAGCCCGCTTATGTTGTGAACGGTCCCACTCCCGTGACCTTCCCCACTAACTGTTGCGGTCAGGTCAACTACGCTGGCAACGGTTGTGGTTGCGGCTCTTTCTAAAATAGAATAGAAAGAACTACTTTTCCCATCGTGGAAATGGTCGGCTGAAAGGCTGATACTGTGAAAAACGGGCGGTGGGGTTGCCATACCCTGCCGCCTTATTTTATTTGATGAAAGGAATGATTTTATTATGGCAGCTGAATACAGTTATGTACCTGTGCAGACCGTGGATGTGGACGATAATGTGATTTTTATGGACGGCGATCGTGCTTGCCGTAAGGGTTACATTTCCCATCGCACCGGCTCTGGTATCTTTTTCCTGAAAGGCGCAACTAACGGCTGTAAGGCTGTTTATCGTGTGACCTTTGACGGCAATATTGCTGTTGCCCCTGCAGATGATGGCGGCGTTTTAGAGCCTATTTCCGTTGCCTTGACTATCAATGGCGAGGCCTTGGGCAACAGCACCGCTATTGTCACTCCGGCGGCCATTGGGGACTACTTCAATGTGAGTTTGACTACCTTTATTGACATCCCCTGCGGTTGCTGTGTGACCGTTTCCGTCGAAAACGTGAGTGCTACTTCGTCTATTGATGTGCAGAATGCTAACATCATCTTTGACCGTGTAGCATAAGGAAAGGAGAGAGATGTATGCACAAACTAAAAGAAAAGTTTATGGATGAGTTGTACGAGTTGGAGGAAAAGGCTGGTAAGACTTCCTCCCGTATCACCGAAACGGATTTGAATAAAATCCACAAGCTCACCGACACCATCAAAAATATCGACAAAATCGAGATGCTGGAACAGGGTGGCGGCTATTCCGAGGAAAGCAACTGGATGGGCGAGGGTCGTATGTACGGCACTTCCTATGAAGGCGGCTCTTACGAGGGTGGTTCGTCTTACGCTCGTGGCGGTGGTCGTGGTCGTGGCAGAAATGCCCGTCGTGACAGTATGGGTCGATATTCCAGCGAGGGCGGCTCTTATCGTGGCGGCTCTTATGACGATGGTATGTCTTATGACGGCGGCTCCTCCTATGCCCGTGGCGGCAATATGGGCGGTCGCGGTGGTAATATGGGCGGTAATCGTGGCGGTTATTCCCGTGACGGCGCGGCTGAAATGCTGATGGAAAAGGCCGAGGAAATGTTGAAGATGACCCACGACCCCAAAGAGCGTAGAGCCATCGAAAAGTTTATGCACGAATTGGACGATTAAAGGGGCGATTTTATGATAACCGAAAGGGATTTGTTGCAAGAGATAAAAGAGTGCCAAGAGCAACCCATCACCGACAAGAAGTTTGAACGGCTTGCAAGTTGCTTTATCGTGTACGACCACCTTTTCGGTGAGCCTATGGACTATCGGGATGGTTATAGCGGCGATGCAAGAACGCCCGAAAACACTATACAGACCAACGGCGGGAGTGAGTTTTTGCAAGTCGTAAATGGACGCAACCCCGACAAGGTATGGCAAATCGTGAATGAACTCGTAGAAGCCACCAAAGTCCTACAACCGAGGATGTATGACGGCTTTATTTCAAAACTAATGGACGCATAAACACAAGGCGGAGCAGCATTTTGGCTGTTCCGTCTTTTTTTGTAAAAATATTTCAAAAAGTTTCAAAAAAACTATTGACATTTAAAAAACTTCGGTGTACAATAAAGACACCGAAAACAAAAGGAGGTATTCAAATGTCTTGGTACAAGTGTAGCGATTGCGGACACATTTTTGAGGATGGCGAGTTTGTTGTAAAAAGCGAATATATGGGAGAATGTTGGGGAACGCCCGCTTATCAGGATTTTTCTTATTGCCCTTCGTGTGGCGGTGACGGTTGGGAGAAGGCCGGACATTGTGCAAAGTGCCACGGCGTTTTTCTCGACGACGAGTTGGACGAAGGTTTGTGTGCAGAATGTTTGAATGAAATCGCTATGGATTACAAGTACGATATTGCCAAGTGTTATGCTTTGTCGCAGAAAAGCGGTGACACGGACAGCGTTTCTGTTGACTGGTTTTTGTCTTGTATGTTCACCACGGAGCAAATTAACGAAATTCTGTATCGTGAATTGGCCGTGGCAGCGGCGGTGCAACCTGTCGATTGCACGCCTTTTATCGAGGCAGACCGATATTGGTTTGACGAGCACATCGCAGAGGAGGTGAAGAAGAATGACAATCGGTGAAAAAGTGAAGGAGTTTAGAAAGAAACACCTGTTGACCCTTCGAGATGCAGAAAAGCTGTTTGGTGTTAGTCGTAGCGAGATTTTCAGAATTGAGAACAGAAAAAACAAGCCGCATTTCATCACAGAAGCAAAGTGGGAAAAGTTACTTGAAAATGCAGAAAGAGAGGTGAAAGGTTAATGTTTGCATTTGGTTTTGTAAGCGGATTTCTTGTCGCAGTAATTGTTTTGTTTGTTTTTGCTTGTTTGAGAATTAACGGAGGGGGGGAATAAATAATGGCGAAAATTATTGGAATTATGGGAGAAAGCGGATCGGGCAAGACCACATCTATGAGAAATCTTGACCCGAAAAGCACTTACTATTTCGATTGCGACAAAAAAGGATTGTCTTGGCGTGGATGGAAAGGTAAGTACAATTCCGAAAACAAGAATTACAAGTGCACGGACAGACAATCCGATGTGCTAACCATTATGCAGGGCATCAATGATAAGTGTCCGCACATTAAGACGGTTGTTATCGACACCTTGAACGGAATTATGGTTGCCGACGAAATGCGCAGGAGCAAGGAGAAGGGTTACGACAAGTGGATGGACTTGGCTGTGTCTGTGTATGGCATCATTGACTATGCTTTGACTATGCGTGATGATATTACCGTTATCTTTGTTTGCCATTCGCAGACGGTGAGAGACGATAGCGGTTATATGTTTACGAGCATTAAGACCAACGGACAGAAATTGTCGAAAATCGGCCTTGAAACCAAGTTTCCTATCGTGCTTTATGCCAAGTGCGTTGACGGCAACTATCTGTTCGAAACGCAAGCCAATTTCAGCACGGCGAAAACTCCTATGGGGCTATTCGAGGAAAAGACCATCCCGAATGATATTGACGCTGTGATTAAGGCTATTGAGGAGTACGAGAATGGCTAATTTTGAAAGCGGTGTTGCTGGATATGTAAAGGGAATTGCTAATGTCGAGGTTAATTTCCCGATTGACTTTAAGGGAAACACCGAAATTGCTTGTAAGCATTGCCCGTACCTGTCAAGCAACGAGAGAATGTGCCAACTGAACAAACAGCCAGTGGCATATCCGAATAAGTATGTAGGGGACAAATGTCCTTTGCAATATATTGAATAAAATTGGAGGTAAACGAAGATGAAAAAGTTTGATGTCGAGATTAAGAGAAGCGTTGGTGCTGGCGATCCGTTGCCCGTTGGTGGCTATGTTGCCAAGATTATGAACGCAGAGGTCAAGGAATACACTTGGGGCGAGGTTTTGGTGGTGTCCTTTGACATTGCCGAGGGCGAGTACAAGGATTTCTTTGCCAACCAGTACAAGGCAAACACCAACGAGGACAAGAAGTGGAAAGGCAATTTCCGCATTAACGTACCGCAAGAGGGAAACCAGTGGTTTGACAGCCAAAAGCGGTCGTTTGGTAATGCCATCGCCTGTATCGAGGAGAGCAACAACGGCTACCACTGGGATTGGGATGAGGCAAAGCTGAAAGGCAAGATGGTCGGCGTGCTGTTCCGCAACTTCGAGTGGGAGGTTAATGGAAACACGGGCTGGTCTACCGAGTGTGGCGCATTCGTCAGCGTTGACGATATTCGCAACGGCAATTTCCGGCAGATGAAAGATCGTCCGTTGAAGAATAAGCCTGTCGAAGTCAAACCCGTTTTTGAAGAGGTTGTGTCCGATGAGGATCTTCCTTTCTAAATAAACAACGAATAAACACCGCCCTACTCCATTGTGGGGTGGGGCGGTTAAGTTATGAAATAGGAGGCAAAATATGAAACTGAAAAACAAAGAAGGATGGGAAAAGTTTGTGACCATCAACAATGACCCCTACGGCTCTGGTGTGGTAAGATACGCCGAAAGATGGGCAAATATGATGGAGCAGGAAATTGAAAGCGGAAAGTCGCTGATTGAAATTGCCGATGCAACATCAAACAGGGCTGACACCGAGGGAATTACCGGATATATGTATGGCTGTGCCGTTTCTATTCTTTCTCAAGTTTGGGAACACGGCGAAGAACTCCGCAAGTGGCACAACAAAGAATATGGCTATGATGGTGATGGTACAGTAAATCCTGCAATCATTACCATCAAATAAGAGGATTTCTTATGAACTACCGCCAAATATACGCCCGAAAAGCGGAATGTGAGGTTATGGAATGAGTAATTGTCCTTATGTGCCTTACGGCGAAAAGTGTATTTATGAGGAATATCACAAAGACCCAATCGGTTGTTGTTGCCGAATTATCAATTATCGCTTGCAAGAATTAAAAATGGAGTTGCCTTTGATTGGCGGTTTATTTAAGCCGTTAGTTTGCGATTGTTTTGAGGCGGTGAACAAATGACACCCTTTGAACTACAAAAAACGCTTGAAAGCCTGACCTTGCTACTTGATACGAGGGAACAGGAAACCGCATCGCTGAAAAGGCGGTTAAAGGATATTGGACTACCGCATAAGAGGGAAAAACTAAACT